>JBJEVW010000153.1:0-3301 GCA_051884735.1 Kiritimatiellia bacterium
AGCGTGCCACCGGCTTCGACCCATTTTTCAAGGATGGGATAGGTTTCCGCGCGGCACGCATTGACGCATCCGGGAACGAGAAGAACTTTGCAAGATGGCGAGACGGAAGCGTTTTCGCAGATTTCATCCTCCAAGAGAATTTCTGTCGGATAGAATCCGTAGACGGCGGTAGAGACGAAGTCTTCGAGATCTGGCGTATCGATCGGGCGCGGGGCGGATGGTTCGGATTCTTTTTGGGCGATGCAAGCGCGAAGACGGTCGGATGCCCGGCTATGGAGGATAAAGAGACAATTGGTTTCCGTGAAGGGTTTTCCGGGGGTGAAAAAGCGTTTTGCCGCCTCGACGGATTTTTTGGCGTACGAGAATCGGTTGAAAAGCGTTTCGGGAGCGAGAACATACGGGTTGAAGAAATCGTTGGAATCCGGGGGGCGAAGAGCGGCACTGGTGCGGGTCAGTTCCACATCGATTTCAAGGCGGCCCGTATCGGGATTGCGTTGGTAGCGCGCCCAGTTTTTCGTTTCGGGGCGAGACGGGGCAATTGTCGCGATGGAATAACCGCGGGCAAGTTGCGCAAGGGAGTCTGAAGAAAATTGCGGGGAGGATGGGGATATATGCGGGGATAGAATGGGGCGCCCCTTTGCGATAGCTTTGAGATAGCGCGCCGTCAGGAGAGGGCGATCGGTTTTAGCCGGGGCGGCCAGAAGGGGGCATGGTCGAGTCGCGGTGGCGGGGTCGATTCCGGCGAGACATTCGCTTTGCGGCTGATAGTAGACGGGAATGGGAGCGAATCGTTCGGCGGTGTTGCGGATCAGTTCGGCGAATGCGATTTCCTCCTCCATGGCATAGAGGATATGGACCGCGAGGTTTTCATGTTTGCGGTTTCGAAGTCGGGTAATGCTACTCAGAGCGTTCAGAGGGGGCTGGATGCGATAGGTCTCATTGAGCGTTTTCAGATTGGTCTGCCGGTCTCGCAGCTGGCGAGTAATGGCAGAGCGTGCCCAGGTTGAGATATCGTGGGGATTGGCGTCTGCAAAGATACGGATGGCATGAGGCGTGATATGGAGCGTATTGGTAAAATCGCCCAAATCGACGGACCAGATTTGTTGCCAGAAATCGCGTCCTTTCGGTGTTACGACCGAGAAGTGGACGGAGTCGTTATCGGGGGTTGGCCAGCAATCGGATTCCGGGTAGATATCGGGGATATTGGCGAAGAATGCGTGAGATTTCGGGTGGATGGCCAGATCGCAGATGAGGGTACCGGGTGTGGTAGCGGCGGCGCGCAAAGCGGCGAAATTGCGACGCGGAATGGGCTGGGGGCGGTAGCGGCGGCGCCAAGGGTGTCCCGGAGTGATGGAAACGGCGCCGATGCCGAGTTCGGCGGCACCGCGCGTGGAAGTGGGGATGGTGTTGTAGAGCCAAGCGTATTGGGATGGCAGGAAGGATACGGGGAACCGGACTTCGGTATCCAGATCGAATCCTTCAGGGACGGTGAGCAGAAAGAAGCCGTTTGTCGGGGAGAAGTCGTTTGTTGCGAGGGAAGAAACGGGGCGGGGAGGAGTGGTCTCCTCCGGGAGGGGAGAGGCGTTGACCATTCCCGCAAGAAGAAAAGCGAGAACATTTCCAAACCATGCGAGGCGCATGGTTTGGAAGTATCGACAGAAAGCAAATGGGTTGCGGAAGCGAGGCTTAAGCACGATCGTAGAGATTTTTGGTCGGAAATGCGGGATCGCATGTAACGCGGAGACCGAGTCGGCGCATGCCATTGAAATCGGACGCGGAGGAAAGGTGTGTCATGTGAACCTCGCAATTGCGCAAAAGCGGAATTTTTTCCATGGCAAGTTGCGCGAGGGTATTTGTGTTGGCGGAGATGGCCAATGCGATGAGCATTTCCTCCACATTCAGATTGGATGTGGTGCGTCCGAGAAGTCCGGACTTGAGATTGGTCACAGACTGCACAACGATTTTGGGAAGCAGCTCGAGATGATCGGGGATATGGGCAAGATGCTTCAAAGCGTTGATGACCATGGCCGCGGAGGATCGCAAGAGGGCCGAGTTTTTGCCGGTGACGATGGTTCCGTCGTGCAATTGAATAGCGGTTCCGCAGGAGATGTCGAGATAGCCTTTTCCTTGTGAAGCGGCATTGCGCGCGGGTTGGACGACGGGGCGATCGGTGATTTTGAGCCCTTGTGACGAGAGGATATTCCGGAGGCGTTCGAGGACCTGCTCATTGATTCGGCCGAGAGCAAAATCGACTTCGCCCTTCAGAACGCGGCGAATGATTTCCTGATGGCAGGCTTCCTGTACGGCGGGATCGTTATCGATGGCCATACCGACCATATTGACGCCCATATCGGTTGGCGACTGATAGGCTTGATCGGCGGGGAGGAGACGCAAGAGGAGGTTCCGGAGAATGGGAAATGCAGCAACATCCCGATTGTAATTGATGGCGGTTTTTCCGTATGCCTCGAAGTGGAAAGGATCGATTTGGTTGAAATCGCCGATATCGGCGGTTGCCGCCTCGTAGGCGATATTGACGGGATGGTAGAGTGGAAGATTCCAGACGGGGAAGGTTTCGTACTTTGCGTAACCGGCGGGGATTCCGCGATGGTTTTCGTGCCAGACTTGCGAGAGGCAGGTAGCGAGTTTTCCGGAAGAGGGGCCGGGGGC
The DNA here is from genome assembly GCA_051884735.1 of Kiritimatiellia bacterium. GTDB lineage: Bacteria > Verrucomicrobiota > Kiritimatiellia > RFP12 > UBA3636 > JAEDLN01. The sequence continues at coordinate 2,668 of JBJEVW010000153.1, forward strand.
GATGACACCGACGATGGGGGCGGATGTTTCGATGTAGTCGTTCCGGCCGAAACCTTCGGGGCTCAGGATGGCATCGGGGTTGTTCGGGTAGCCGGAAATGGGGTTGTGGAGATAGACATCGATTCCATCCTTGCGGAGGCGTTTGGCGAATTCGGTCGCTTTTTCGAAGGAGGGTTCGAAGCGAGTCAAGACGACCGCGCGCACGGAAAGACCGGCTGCCCGGACATCATCGATGAGGCGTCGCACTTCTGCGGCATAGGTTGTCCCGAAATCGGCGCGATAGCGTTGGTGTTCGATATCGCCGGCGTATGCGCAAACGATGAATTCGATTTGATTGCCGAGCGCTTGCAGCATCCGGAGCTTTACATCCGGCTCGAAGCCGGGAAGGATACGGGCGGCATGCAGGTCTTGCAGCAGTTTGCCACCGATTTCCAGATAGAGTTTGTTGCCGAAACGGCGGGCGCGAGCACGGATTGCTTCGCTTTGCAGTTCGATATAACGGGTATTGTTGAAAGCTGGTGTGTCCATGGGCGTTCATTCTATCAAAAAGGATGAAAATCGAACAACTGCCCAAAACGGTGCACCCTTATCCCGGGAAAATCCGGAATCATTTATTCCAGGATTTCAATTTTGC
>JBJEVW010000154.1:0-3288 GCA_051884735.1 Kiritimatiellia bacterium
AGGCGAGTGGCGAGCCGCCACAGGCGAGTGGCGAGCCGCCATGGAGGGGGGAAAAAAAGAGTCCGTCCGTGAGATTCACGGGCGGACTCGAAACAACGGAAAGAATTCCTTCGTTATTTGTCGGAGAGTTCGTACATCATCGTCGGTGCGTCTTTTCCTTCACCGGGAGCGACTTTCGCGATGAACGTGTAGGCACCATTGGCGTATGTGGCGGGGACTTGGCGCAACCTAGAACCATCGGAAGCGAGCGCGTAGAGGCGCAGATTCGGATTATCGTTCTTCAGTTCGATTTTGGCAGAACCGCAACGGGCGAGATACGGCAATTTGCCCCAATTCGTCGTATCGGTCATATTGCTGTTGGTGAACGTCATGTCGGTATTGAGCACATTGGTGATGTGCAGGAGCAAAATGCGACGGGAGTCGGAGAGATTGCGTCCATCCATTGCCGAAGCGGAAACCGCGCAGTATTCCGTGACATCCGAAATCGAGAGCGGACCCGCCTTGAGGCTTTTGCGGTTGCAAGAGGTGATGCCGGCCGTGCGCGGCGTGTTCACGATGAGGTCGCCGTCCTTGGTGTTGATGAACACCTCACCCGTATCCGAAGTCGTACCCGTGTACTTCATTTTCGGAATTTCCTGCTTGTTGGCGGCCGTCCATGTCTTGGTGCAGTCCATTGCAGGGGTGCGGCCGTTATCGGCAACCCACGAGCCAATGCGCGAGACATAGCCGAGTTGGGTGAAGGGGTGCGGGAAAAGGCCGCGTCCCCACATATCGCCGAGACCGCCGCCGAATGCTTCATCAGCGGTAACGCCGTAACCATAGACGTTTTTGGCTGGAGCTACGTCACCACGACCATAGAGAAGGACGATTTGACGCTCGGTCATCTGTCCGACTGGATCGCGAACGATATCAAAGCCGCTGACATGATGGTCGCCGAAAAGGGCCCCGCGGGCATGGCTCCAGGCAAACCGGTAAATGGCGTCCCAATCCTGCAACGCGCTATAGGCACCCATGGCGAGTCCGCCTTCTGCGCGGAAGCGGCTTGGCGGGCAGAAGTTGTATTCCGTCACGGCAAATGGCAAGCCGAGGATGCGCGATGGAGCCTTCATCATCGGTTCGTTGTAGGAAGGATTGCCCGAACGCACGTTGGAGGACTGGTTGATGTGGAACGGAAGTTTCTGGTAGCTAGGTTGCGGATGGTCGCCGTAGCCGTGGTTATCCACGAGTTCCAGTGCCTCGCGCTCGTAGGCCTGGGCGGTATTGTCCCACCAGTTGCCGCCAGAAATCAGGGTTTTCACGCCGGCATCCTTCAGCCGTTTGGACATCCGGCGGTTCGCATTGGCTTTGACTTCGTAGAGGAATTCGGCAAATTCCTTCTTTTTGCCGATATCCTTTGCCGGATATTGAGGATAGCCCTTTGTCTTGGCCCATTCGTTGTATTTGGCGACATACATATCTGCCGCACCCCACCAAACGGAGGCGATGGAGTCTTCGTTCATCAGGGTGACGAAGAGAACGGTCGGATCATCCTTCCATTTGATTCCGGTGTAGGGATTGACATGGTCGAAAATTTCCATTGCCCGCTTGAACCACTGATCCTCAGCCGGCTTGTGCAACGGAACGATGGCCTTGATGGTATTCGAATTCAAAGGCTTGTCGAAGCCTTCGCAACTACCGAGGCCACCCATGGCATACAAGTCGAATGTGACATAAATGCCGGCTTTTTTGAATTCGGCCATCAGATAGTCAAGCTGATCGAGACGGGTGGGGGAGATTTCCGGGTACGTTGTGCGTCCCCACAAATTGTTCCATTCATCCTTGGTGATGGTCACGTCGATGTGATGGAAACGGACCGTATTCCAGCCGCGGCGGACAAAATCCTGGACAAGGCGTTTGCATTCTTCCTTATCGAGGAAGTTTGCATCGAAGCAGAGATTCCCGCCAACGAAGCGAATCGGGCGATCCGGGCGTTTTTCGAAAACGATATGGCCATCCTTATCGACCTTTGCAAATCCGAATTGTCCGGCAGGCGCTTCGCGCTGAGAGATATTGGAGAAGTCGAGAATTGATCCCAACTGAATGTCATTGCTGAAAGAGAATTCGCACCAATCCTTGCCGGCCGTCAGTTTCAACGGCGGGGGGGGAAGTTGGAGATTGACCTTTCCTTTTCCCCTCTTCAGAGAATCGGCAAATGCGCCAGCGACCGTGAATTCGATGGTCGAGGTGGCGGCGGATTTTGCATTGGGAAATTCGAGGCGCAATTCATAGCGTTCCTGCTTATCTTTGCGTCCATCCTGCAAAATCGGATTGCCGGATTTGACATCGAGCTTAAGTTTGATGGTCTCATCGGCCGAGGCGATCGTCATTTGACGGTTGCCATCGAAACCGAGCCATTCTTTATCATATTCGGCCGGAAGATCGATTGAACCGGCTTTGCCGCCGGAAAAGGTATTGACCGGCAAGGGGAAGCGCAGATAAGCACGTTCCAGATTCATGGGCTCGTTTTTCTGCGATGAAATCGTCCAGCGCACGTGAACTTTCGCTTCATCGCCGGATGAAACGTCGTAAAATTCCTCGCGAATATTCAGACCGCTCGAACCGGCCCAGATCTTTCCGGTAAAAAGGAGACCGCGACCGAGTGCCGGGTCGTCGATTGTGCTCTTTTTATGCTCTTTGGCGGCATAGTCTTGTGCCGTGTACGCCCAGCCCGGACCGAACGCCACGAAGTTGACAAATCCCCAATGCGATTTGGAATTCTCGCGCAAGACATCCTGGACTTGAGGGAGGCCTCGCCAATCGACGATGATATTGGCGGAAGTGTCGGCTAAAGCGGGACTCGCCATTGCCAACATGGCCGCAGCAGCAAAAACGGGATAAAATTTCATGATTTTTATTTTCTGAAGGGACAAATGTACATTTACACGGAAAGTACGCAACCCTTATATCATTCTTTCATCAGACTGTAAACACCCAACTGGATATGCTGGAGATTCCCCATTTTTTATACGAAAGTGCCGAAGCGGTCGACGATGGCAGAAAAACTCCGGTTTCTTGCGGATCCGTTGCGACAGATTCACGACATGCGAGACGGATATCTTGCATTTCTCTCCCACCCTCATCCAAAAGGTCGCAAAATGGTCGGCACACGACATCAGAGCCGTCATGTTCTTGCGAAAGGGATGGACTGAGAATGTTGATAGACATGGCATCGAAATCGGCGAACGCCGTCTCACGCTTGTCCGGCAGCGATACCCTCCAGACGCTGAACTGAATTGGCACGATAAGCTC
>JBJEVW010000155.1:0-3279 GCA_051884735.1 Kiritimatiellia bacterium
CAGAAAAGCCGGCCAAGAGAATACGCTTGCGGCGGAGGTTTCGGCGGGTTGGTGGCGCGATAAAATCGTCACGCCATCCGGCTCGCAAGGATTTGCCGGGAAGAAAAGCGCGTTTCGCGGAGTACTGGAACTGTATTACGCCAATGGCGGAAAAGAGAGGATTGCCACGGAACCTGATCATTGGCGTTGCGGCATTGCGGGCCCCGTCACGCATGCGGCGATTTTCGACGGGGAGGAATATGATGCGCGCATCAGTGCGCCGGTGAACGGGGAGGGGCTTTGTTCCCGCCCTGAAACAAATACGGAATTTGCCGGAGAAATCCTGCCGACAGACGGCGCGGAAGTCGTGCTCAGACGCGATCTTGCCATGCGAAAGGAATCATTTATCCTGAAGAAGGGCGAGAAGAAGGTTGTCGACTTCAGGCAGAATTGCGCCGCCATTCCGGAATTTGCCGCATCCGCTCCCGCAGGAACGGTCCTGACGATTCTCCCGGCCGAAATGCTGAATGATGCCGAAGCGGGAACGCGCGGATGCGATGGTCCGGCGGGAAGTGTCTACCGCACGAATTTACGGATGCCCGGCGAGGGCATGCGCGTCCGCTATACATTTGCAGGGAATGGAGTTGAAACCTATCTGCCTCGGTTCACCTTTTTCGGCTATCGTTACGCAGAATTGTCCGCTACGGAGGATGTCGCATTCGACTTCCTGTCCAGCATTCCGGTCTCCTCGGTGAAAAAAGAGATGGAAACCGGAACGTTCGAGGTCGGAGACAAGGATCTTGCCCGGTTTATCCAAAATGTCTATTGGGGGCAGCTTTCCAACTACCTTTCCGTGCCAACCGATTGTCCGCAGCGAAACGAGCGGCTAGGCTGGTCGGCCGATACGCAGGTGTTTGCGGAAGCGGGTTCTTTTCTAGCCGATACGCGCAAGTTTTTCAAGAAATACACACGTGACTTGCGGGACAGCCGGTCGGCGCAAGGCGGATATACGTCGGTTGCGCCGAGAGCGCAGTATGGCAACGAAGCATTCAAGTTCGGATGGGCGGATGCCGGCGTAATTGTCCCGTGGACGGTTTGGAAGCAATATGGCGAGCTTTCGATTCTACGCGAAAACTGGGACGCCATGAGCAAGTTTGTTCGGGTTCTGGACGAAACGCATTATGATTTCGAAGGAAAACACGCCTATATTTATGCCGATTGGCTTTCGTATGAAACATTTGAAACATGCGGCAATCGCTACGGCAATTGGAGCACGTGGAAAGACCATCCCGATGCGATGGATTATCGACGTTTTCTCGCCGCATGCTATTGGCTTTACGACGCCAGGCTGATGGTGGAAATGGGGGTTGCGCTCGGCCGGGAAGAAGAGGCGGAATTCTTTCGCGGAAGCGCCGAACGCGCGCTTGCGCATATTCGCGAGCGGTTTGTCGAAGAGGATGGCCTTCTTCTCAAGCCGATGCGCGAATTGCAGACCGCATGTGTTTTTGCCATTTGTCTCGGTATTGTCGAAGAGGAGGCGCTCGAGAAAACGGCAGGGCTTCTCGTCCGGTCGATTGAAAACCACGGAGGATGCCTTCAGACGGGATTTTTGGGAACGGGTTTCATAATGGATGCGCTTTCAAAGATCGGCCGCAATGACATCGCTTATACGTTGCTTTTGCAGCACAAGAACCCGAGTTGGCTCTATTCTGTCGACCAAGGCGCGACGACGGTCTGGGAGCGCTGGAACAGCTATACAAAGGAAAGCGGATTCGGCAATGCGGGTATGAACAGCTTCAACCATTATGCGTATGGTGCGGTACTTGGATGGATGTTTCGCACCGTGGCGGGGATTGCCAACCGGCCCGGTACGGTCGGCTTCAAAAAGCTTTTGCTTGCTCCGCACCCCGACCGCCGCCTTGGTTTTGCCAACGCGCGATATCGTTCTGTGTCCGGATTGATTTGCAGCGCCTGGCGATACGAAGGCGAAAAGTGGATCTGGGAGTTTGAGATTCCCGCGGGAGCAGAGGCAATTGTCCGTGCACCAAGGCAAGACGATCGAGTGATGACTTCCGGCAAATACCGAATCGAGCTTGATGCAAACGAAGTTTGATCGGATGGGAGCAGAGCTTGTTTTGACAGAACAATCGATACGCAACGCCCGGAACCCGATTCTGACTTGACGTGCCGGGAAAGTCCGTTCTAGAGATGAAGCGAAGCAAAAGCGCAAATCATCGAACGGATGACCAGCCGCTTGCCAAAATGCCCGCTGAAGCCTTCCGCGCTGCGCAGAGCGGAAGGCATCAAAAGCCGGATTCACTTCAACCATACTGCCTCGGCCAATGCTCGAGAAATACGATAACAGACATCCTGTATCAACATACCCTGCCCCTTACTGCCCCGGATCTCGCGGACGGGAGGCGGCAAATGCCGGAAAAGAACCGGTTTTGCATAGTGGAAATTGATTCACGATAGGACACTACGAAAAGATGGAGATATCATGAAAAGCGCAAAAGGAATCATTCCCGTTGTAGTTGTTGCACTGACATTCTTATTGGCGGTTGTCTGTAAACCTTGGGGCCAGGTTGACGCCGGTTATTGTGGCCTGAAGCTTTCTTGGGGCAAGGTAGTGTCGCAACCGCTCGGGCCTGGACTTTGGTTCTTCAACCCGGTTGGCGGCAGCCTTGTTACCTACGATTGCCGTGAACAACGCTTCGATCTGAAGATGAACGCCTACACCAAGGATGTGCAGAGCGCCGAATTTCAGATTGTCGTGACATTCTCTCTCGACCAGGCAGAGCTCGTCCAACTGCATAACGAGATTGGGCCCCGGTATGCCGACAAGATTCTCGCGCCTGCCGTCATTGGCGTGACGAAGGATGTTATCGGTGGTTGGGAGGCGGACAAGCTCATTAATGGGCGTGATAAGGCAACGAAAGAAATCTATACCCGTGTGTGCGAGGTGCTGGAGGGTAAGCCAATCCGTGTAAGTTCTGTTGTTCTCGCAAATATCGACTACTCGGATGTCTTTGAGAAGGCAATCGAAGACAAGCAGGTCGCCATGCAGAATGCAATCCGCGCCAAGAACAAGACGCAGGAGATAGAGGAAGAGGCCCGGCAGAAGGTCATTGCCGCCGAGGCTGAGGCAAAGTCCATGCAGATCCGCGGCGACGCGCTCAAGTCGAATCCAAGCCTTATTTCGCTTGAAGCCATCTTGAAATGGGATGGGAAGGCGCCACAGACTCTTGTGGTCGGGGATGGCGTGAAACCGCTGTTGAACGTGAAGGAATGAACAGCGTT
>JBJEVW010000156.1:0-13696 GCA_051884735.1 Kiritimatiellia bacterium
ATCAATGCATAATGAGCTACGACAATTTAGATAATGGTATTGTTGAGTTTAGTAAAACATGTCTTCTAGATGGTAGCACCGCCGACGCAAATGATAGTTTACGGAACCATGTGGATGATTGAAAATACATGAGGTTGAAATGAGTCGAATCTTTTTTGAAGTTAGTATCTGTTTGCTAGCAGTCGTAGTGCATGCCGAATGCCAGTTATCGCTTACGATGAGAGCTTGCATTGATTCTCCGTCGAAACTGTTTCAATGTGAAATTGTAAATACAACAGACCACCCCATTCTAGTTGAACGGTTATTCGAAACGGGAAACTCATTCACTTTAAAACGAAATTCTGCAAAAGAAGGAGGAGTTATACCACTGGGATGCAGTCGTAGATGGGGGCGGAATGGACCTCCTGAATCATACTTTATCGTTGTACCATCCCATGGACTGCATCGTTTATATTTTGAACGATATAATTGGCCTGAAAATTGCGTCGGCTGGTATGATGTTGTATGGAAACTGACAAACCGCTTTTCTAAAGGGTCTTGGACATCCTTTTCTTGTATTTTTCCTATTGGGATGCAAGCGGAAAAATCGTTCCTAAGTAGCGACGTGAAGCCTGACAGCAATCTATTGTTAACGGTTTCATTTGGAAAAAATCCACAAGAAAATGTTATCGTCTTGGTAGACGGTAGCAGTCAAATGAACGAAAAAAACGAAGTTTGCTCTGATGTTTCTTCAGAACATTTTGTGGTTACATCTTCATTCTTGAAGCAGGAGATTATGATTCCAGTCGATAATCTACGAAAGTCACATCAAATATGTAATGAAAGTGGCATCTGTATGAAATGTTTCCAGTGGACAGATATAGCGAAGTTTATCGCAGAATATATTCATGAGTTTAAGGCAGAAAATGTCGCAGTAAACTTGCAATGGAGATGCGGGGACAAGGAATCCTCCATACTTCCGTTGTGGTTTGACGAAGAAAAGTGAGAGAATTTCACTAAAAGCAGAACCGTGAGCTTGCAGTGGAGACAGTTACGCTAAACTTAATGGAAAGCCAAAAAGGTTTCATTACTGTTATGGACATCATTAGATATATATCATGGTAAGACGATTGATTATGACGTTGATTGGTTTTGCAACGGCACTTTGTTTTGGAAAGGGAAGGAAATCACAAAAAATTGCCGAAGCAATAGATGTAAGGAGGATCAATAACATGAAAAATCTAAAGGTTGGCCTATTTCTTCTGGCTGTTTGTCTACTCTGTGGACAGGGATATGCAACAGTAAAAATGTTTGTTGCCCCGGAAGGGAAAAGGCTGTTCATCTGCGAGTATACAAATGCATCTCCTAATAAGGTGGAAATACCAAGGTTTTTCATGGAAAATGATAACAATATCATTTACGAGAATCTCTGCGAGAATCATCAGGAAGTACCTGTCGGACCATTAGTTGACTATATGAGCATGCCTCCCCAAATTTGCATTGATGCTTATAAAAGTATTACTTTTACTTCATCTCGAGATGGAATTTCTTTTTTTTCGCTTTTCGAGAATCGTTATATTAGGTACTGGTGGGAACTAGATTGGCGGAAATCCAATTCGGTTATTCTGTTGGGTTCCAAAATGGACAACAATGTTGAAACACCGAATCTTGATTTAACGTTTCTGACCAAGGGAACAAATGTCGTTATCGCTCTGGGCTATCTGTTTGATTTACGGGAGGAGAAATGGGAAAGCGGAACGGTGCTGTTTCTCTGTTACAACGGGAGCGACAAGGCGGCAACGATTCCCCATCCATTTGGGGAAGGAAGCACGTTGGAGTTTGTTCCGCGATGCACGGACCCGCAAAAGGAGACGGTGACCATCAAAGGGACGAAAACGGATGGGTTCAACAGCAAATCAATCGACCCGGGCAAATCGGGCGAATGGAAATGCAGTTGGGAAGAAATCAAAAAGCAGATGCCTCCGCAAGCATATGAGATGCTACGGAAGCGGGGCTTTGTGGAGATGTGGTGGCGCATCCCCGGTAATAGCGCCGAACCATTTCCGCTTTGGATCGAGTAATCCGACACAGTGTGTTTCGGCATGCTTTTCGACAACGAATGGTATTCGCGTTCTTGATGTTCCGGATGAATAGTCGTTTCATTTCTGCGGCATGGTCATTGCTCTTAATGTATCCTCTGTCATCAATCGCAGTGGTACCGGGCAGTGCCGAAATTTCCGGTGTTCGTCCGTTTGCCGTTACCGGCGAGACAAAGGCAAATTTGGACCGCTATTCGTTAGAGGCATACGAAGGAGGGAATTCGAGCAATACGGTTTATGGGCTGCTTTTCACTCCGCGACCGCTTGGGTTGCAACCGCTCCCCTTGCTTGTCTACATTCCGGGAAGCGGTGAAATCGGGGCTATCGACAAACAGTTTCGCCAACGGGCCATCTTCGAACGGGTTACGTCCCCGGAATTCCAGAAGCGGCATCCGTGTTACTTGCTTGCGATTTCTCCACCGCAACAGGCGCATACGCTTGTGGGCGGTATGCCGGGACATCCAAGTGCGCTCCAACAGGCGATACACTCTTTTATTTTGGACATTGCGCGAGGTCGGCAGATGCCAAAAGTGGATGTCAAACGCATCTATTTGACGGGCTTTTCTTACGGAGGCAATGGCGTTTATGCGCTTGCGCAGCATTTTCCGGGATATGCCGCAGTTGTCCCGATTGCGGCGTTGCCGCCTGCAATAGAGTATTTTTCGGAGGAGCATCCGGGAAACTGGTGGCATTTCTACAATGAAGGCGACTACGAAAAACATGGGCTTGATACGCGGGAGTTGGAAAACTACTGCCGAATGGTTCAGGCGGCGGGGGGCGATTTTCGCATTGGATCTTATCCCGCCATCGGTCACGATGCCTGGACAAAGGCGTGGCGGGAGGAAGTTGTGTGGGATTGGATGTTTTCAAAATCCCGTGATGGTGGAATCCGGCAGGAGTCCGGTGCTATGCGAGATACTCCGTTTATTTCGGATGTAACGAGTGGGATGCGATGCACGACAAGCGTATCCGGTAGCGATGACGCGCATGGCCCGGAACGGGCTGCAGATGGGCTTGATACAACTTGGTACGCTCCTTCTCGCCCATTTATGCGTGACGATTGGTGGCAGATTGAGCTGCCGGAGCGGACACAAGGAAGGGTGTGCATCTATTCCGGCGATATGGCCGGCAACCGGAAGATGAAGAGCGGTTATGCCGAATGTTCAACCGACGGAAAACGGTGGACAACCTGTGGTGTTTTCTCTCGGAAAACGGGAAAATGCGAATTTTCAGTGGGTCTTGGAACACGCTTCATCCGAGTCCGTTCCCGGGCTGTGAAACCGGATTCATTCCTATTGAGGCGCATATCACTCACTCCGTAAAATAAGGCTGCGCAAGAATGGTGAAGGAGATTTTCCGGTGGATACTGCTTGCCGTAGCGTGTCTTGTGATCACGCGGCAAATCTGGGACTCGTGTTGGGCCGTCCTCCATTCTGCCGACTCATACGGCTACGTTGATGCCTGGCGGACAGTTGGCCGCCAAGTGGAAAAGGAATCATCGGCGTTAATCTGTAGCGATGTCAACGAACTTTCCCCGATGGATCGAACGCGACTGATTGCGCTTCTATGGGAATGCCGGGAAGCGCCTGCTGTCGTCGACCCGGATTCGGATTTTACCGAAATGACTTGCGTAATAGCGTCCCGTTGGCTACCGAATGAAACAAAGCAACGGCTTGCAGATGCGGGATTCGTTTCGACAACAACCAACGAACATGCATGCGTATGGCGAAAGGTACATGAGACGTCATTTCTTCCGGAAAAACCATCCCTACGGCAGGAGGCACCATCGCTTTTCCGTGAAATTGTTTCCCTCTGCGGAATCGGCGTGCTCCTTTTCCTGGTGTGGAATCGGATAACAAGCCATTGTCGACAAGATCGATCGTGGCAAGGATTGTGTATTGGGGGCGTTTTCTTTTTGCTTTTGGTCATCTCGGTGCTATGTCATCCGTTGCTTCCTCCGAATGGGCTTGGTGTGTACGGCGGAAAAGCAGAACAGCTTTGGATGCATGGAGGATTTCCCGATGGTTTTTGGAATATGGGAAACTATGCGGTCCTTCAGCCGGCCTATCCGCCGGGCATGACGTGCTTGGCTTATCTTCATTTCGCGCTATCGGGAGGTTGCGGAGATCGGATGGTACAGGTGATATTGGCCATTGGGATGGTTCTCTTGCTCGCAGAAATGACGGACGGTTTCAGAGACCGATTGAGCGTTCTTTTGTTTGCCGCCTATCTCTTGAGTCCGGTTTCGATCAAATTGGTTTCCGGATTCTATGCCGAACCCTTTGCTGCGTTGTTGTTATTGATGGGGGGGAATCGGTTGTGTGGCAACGGGATAAAAGTTGGCGATGAGTTTTCATACGCGGGCCCCAGGTGTAGCCGTCGTTTGGTGGCGGATGCATGTAGTGCAGCAATCATGGGGTTGGCAGGGATGTTTCGTCTGGAGGCCGGGCTAGTAGCCGGTGCCTTTGCGGTCGCATTCGGGTTGTTCTCGGGGGCGAAGATTCTTCGCTTGTTGCTTCTTTCGGGAATCTCGATGTTGCCGACCGCCGTCTGGATGCTGTTCTGCCACAGTCTAGGATGTTCCATTTCGGACTGGAGGCTTTCCGCTCTGCCACAGGTTTCCATGATTGCACATGCCTTTCTGATGGAATGGCAAGCCCTCGTTTTGCATGTCTTGCCAATCGCCGTGTTGCTCATCTGTCTTCACAAGACAAGACGATGCCTGTTGAGAGGAACTTTTGCTGCTGCCGTTGCGGCGTTTATATTGTTGTTGCTTTTGATTCCGCTTCTTTGCGGATTTTACTTTGGTCGGCATGGCGAATGGATGGTAGACAATACGATTCCACGGCTTGTCTGGTATCTGGCGATTATCCCGCTGTCCAGAATCAAATCTCTCCCTTTGAAGACTTCAACCGACGCCTGAACCCCCGCTTCATCCTCTTCGGAATCCCCGGCGCAGTTTGCTAAAGACAATGGACCTCATCAGGTGCATTTACGGCTGCAAATAACACTCACTTTTCAACTGTCCGACTGGCAAAAGGGCGCATCTCCGCCCGGTTGAGAAAAAGGACAAATTCTGTTTCAATTGCAAGACACGAAGAAACAAGGCGTTTCGAATCCCCCGGCAACCGAAAGAAAGAATGGCATCCACAGAATTTTTGACATGGGTCGATTTGCGCGAATACAAGCGCCATTTGTCGTTTCCCTTTCCGGTCGACACCGTAGGAGCTTGCCTGTTGGAAAGCGATTCCTATTGCGGCGTCCATTACGGCGGCATGGAATTTTCACTGCGCTTGACCGGCGGAGAGCCTTCGACAATCGACCGGTTCGACAAAACCGCAATCGAAACGCCCTACCCAAATGCGGTCTTTCTGCGGGAGGGCCCGCTCCATGAGTATGCGTACAAAAACTACCGCTATTCTTTCTTCGCCATTTACAACCCGTCTCTGGAACACGCCATGCGTTCCGCCGGTGTCCGCATCGATTCCCGCCCTTGGATCATTCGCGATCTGGATACCGCCCGGAAAATCATCGACTCCATCCTGAAACTGGTCGAACAGGTTCAAAAGGACCCGGAATTAGCCGACGAAATCGATGCGCTTTGCTGGACGCTCGTGGCAAGACTTTGCCGGGACATTCCGGCGGCCGGCCCCAATCCTGTCAAACAAGATTCCGTAGCCCAGCCGGAAGAAACCGGGCTCTATGCCATTTTGCGGGAAATCGACAAAAACTGCTGCAAGGAAATCGATTTCGCCAAGCTGGCACAAAAGCATGGCATGACCTATCGGACCTTTTTGCGCCGTTGGGTGGCATTCTTCGGCAAAACCCCGACCCAAATGCTGCGGGAACGACGGTTGATGCGTGCCGTCGCCTTTTTGGAATGCACCAATTATCCGGTCAACTATATTGCCCGCACCGTCGGCTATCAGGATGCGGGACATTTTGCACGCCTTTTCCAACAGGTTTACGGAATGATGCCATTGGCCTACCGCCGTGCCAAACGCTGATTCCGCGAGCCGCCCGAAGAAACAACAAATATCTCTTTGTGTTTCTATCCATCCCGCCCCACATTGCCCGTGGCGGCTCGCCACCTTTGTATCCCTTTGTGGATCAAAATAACGCGGCCAAGAGAATTGGCTGTCGGGACTCCCGACCCCGTGGCGGCTCGCCACTCGGGACTCCCGACTCTTTGTGTTCCTATCCATCCCGCTCAATAGCTCTTTGTGTTCCTTTGTGGCTAAAATCGCGTGGCTAAGATGTTTGACTGTCAGGACGCCCGACTCGCATCCTGAACCATGCGCAATTTCGCATACCCGTTGCGGTAGGGCGCGATGTCCTCATCGCGCCGCCCAGCACACGCCCGTGCACACGCGCCGATGCACAACCATACGCACCTGCGCATTACCCTGCGGCGCGATGGGGACATCGCGCCCTACCGCTCTAACGCCCGCAACGCCTCCCGACCTTTGTGGTTTTATCCCCCGCATTCCTCGAAAACCTTAAAACTCTGTGTTCTTTGTGGCTTGCTCTTCCCGCTTCCTTGGCCTTTGTGTTTCTATCCATCCTGTCCCGTCGCTCTTTGTGTCCCTTTGTGGATCAAAATAACGCGGCCAAGAGAATTGGCTGTCGGGCCTCCCGACCCCGTGGCGGCTCGCTACTCGGGACTCCCGACCCCGGCGTTCCGGCAGACTTCCGCCGGATCGGGAAACCGCATCGCGTGAAGCGGCGATTCCGGTGTCAGGGAAAAATCGCCGTGCGCCGCATCGACAAACCCGGGATCGGCATACACGGACGCGAGATCGTGCCCGCGGTTTTTCCTCCACTGATCGAGCGTTTCGGTGATGGGACGCTCGACGTAGAGATTGTCTTGCCGCAAGAGAAAGACATCCGGCGGAGCGTCCGGACTGGCGACATCGTAGAAGAGATTCCGCTCGGAAATGAACTGCTCCTCGCCATAGACCTTCTCGTTGGAGTTGGCCGTATGGAAGAAAGGCTTTCCGTCGACAAGCAGGACATTGAAGAAAAAGTTGATGTTGTGCGTGTGGCAAATCCCCGGATAGGGAAAGCCAAGCGTCTGGTCCGTTCCGCGGGAAAGCGCAAAGCCGGCTTCTCCGGGGTAAGCGCCAATGTTGTAACGGAGAATGTTTTCGCGCCCGTAATGCTGATGGAAAAATTCCTTGCAGCAGCGCAAGCAGATATTGCGCTCGATGACGATTCCGGACGAACCCTCGTCCGTGTAGATGCCCCATCCGCCGTAGTGGCGGCAGGTAATGTCGGCGATATAGTTGGCGTAGACATTGGTGCCCGGCTGGACACCGAGCAGATAAATGCCGCCCATATCGCAAAGCACGCCCTTGCCGAGACGCTCGATCCGGTTCCAGCCAATGCGGTTTTCGCGCGTAACTTGATCGGCATATCCCCAATTCCAGCCGACGGAAATTCCGGTATAGTAGAAATCGTGGATATGATTGTGTTCGACAAGATTGCCGAAGGTGTGGCCGAGAAGAACGCCCGCGGCGGAATGCCAGAACAAGCCGCCTTCGGCAAATGTGTTGCCCGTAATGGAAATGCGCGATGTCCTGGTCGCGGGATCGGGCTCGGCCGAGGCGCTTCCGCAGACATTGATGCCACACGCGCCGAGATCGCGGCAGGTGCAGTTTTCGATGGCGATATCGCGGCAAGCCCGGGCAATTTGGATGCCGGTGCCGCCGCATGCCTCGATGGTGCAGTTCCGGACCGCGCAATCCGCCGCGCAGAAGAAAACGAGGGCACCGGGAATGTGGTAGCTGGCTTGCGCGCACGTGAGGGTCGGCCGATCGGCTTTTTCGCGCCAATCCGCTTGCGGATAATCATCCGGAATGGCGGGGAGCCGGGAATCGCCAAGCTCGTAAAACGGCGCCGTCGGATCGGGTCGGCCCGTACCGGCATGCCGGAAGACAAGCCCCTCGAGCACCAGCGAACGGCAAGGACTTGCCGGAGAGGATCCGGCTGCGACAAGAGCCGGAAACGGTGCGGGAAAGACGGCGGAAAGCGTTTCGGCGGTTTCGCCGGGTTCGGGAATGTAGTAGACGATGCCGGCACGGCGATCAACAAAGAATTCGCCGGGTTCGGTCAACGCTTCCCGCACATTCTGCCAAACGACGCGCGTGCGCTCATCGAAAGGATGGCGGGCTCGTCCGGAAAATTCCACCAACCCGGTAGACGCATCGTAGCGGCGCAACGGCAAACGCGTTTCCACCCAGACTTGAAAGAGGAGCGCCTCCGTATTGACGGGATCGAACCAAGCGGGATCGAACGCCGGGCAGACAAGCCGGTCATGCGCCTTCTCCGGGGTCTTTTCGGTATCGATGGAAAAACCGGCAAAGGTTTTCGGAAAGGATGCCCGCGTTTTGCGTTTTCCGTTGACAAACAGCTGGTCAAGCGGGGCATGGACGGCAAGCGCACGTTCGGGAATGGGAGCGGCAAGGACGGTGCGCCCGTTGAGATGGGCCGGGTTCCAGTCCGTCACGGCGATTCCGCAATCGAAGACGGGCGGTGTTTCGCCGGGAACGGCGCGAAGCGTGAGCGGCCCCTTCGGATTCAAAAGAATCGTTTCCGCCAGCGGGTACATGCCACCATGACAGAGCACAACCGTCGGCTGTTCCGTTTCGGACGCTTCCGAGAGGGATTGAAGCATCGTCCGCAACGATGCGGTCGAACCGGTCGGAGGATAAAGATGCAACTCGCGAGTAGCCATGGCCTAGGTCTGATGGATGGGGAATAAAATGCGAACAAACCCGGCAAGACGGCCTAAAACAGAACAAGCGTCAGAATGGCCGCCCCTAGCAAGAGAAGGACGCCGAAAAGAAACCAATGCCAGGCAATGCAGAACTTGCGGGCAAAGGGAACGGACAACAGAACGAGGCCGAACCAAAGGATGAATTCCGTCCCGCATTTGGAACAGCGAATCACACTCATGGGGCCTGGTGTCGACCAGCGCATCCAAGAGTAACGATTCCATTTCCACATTTTTTTATAATTGCAATTCGGGCACGTTTTCATAAGTTTTGGACGGCAATACTATCCCCTTCCATAGAAAAAGTAAAGCCCTAAAGCAAAAAAAGCAAATTGCGGATGGAAGGCCCGCCTCGGGCGGCGCAAGCACAAGCCGGCCGTATGGAAATCATCCGGGGACGAGAGAAAGTTGCCCCTTAGTGCGTTGTGCCGGGTTTCGGCTCGGGACGCACCCGGACAGGCGGAACCAATGTCGCAAACAGATCGTCGAGCGTTTCGGCACGGCGAATGAGAGATGGTTTTCCGTCCGGGCGAATCAGCCATTCGGCCGAGCGCAGCTTGCCATTGTAGTTGAATCCCATGGCGTGGCCGTGTGCGCCGGCATCATGGAAGACGAGCCAATCACCCCGTTCGAGGTTGGGGAGCAGGCGGTCGATGGCGAATTTGTCGTTGTTTTCGCACAAGGAGCCCGTCACATCGCAACATTCGGTGCAGGGTTCGCCCTCTTTGCCGAGTACGGTGATATGGTGATAGGCGCCATAGAGCGCAGGCCGCATCAGGTTGGCCATGCAGGCATCCATGCCAATGTACTTTTTCCAGGTTTCCTTGACATGCAGCACGCGCGAAACCAAGTAGCCGCACGGCCCGGTGATGAAACGCCCGCATTCGAAGCAAATGCGCGGGGCACGGAAACCGCGTTTGACCAGCATTTCGTCCATGGCCTCACGAATGCCGCTACCGACAATGGACAAGTCGACGCCATCGTCTTCCGGATTGTACGGGATGCCAATGCCGCCGCCGAGATCGACAAATTCAAATTCGATGCCGACCTTTTCGGAGATTTCCGCAACCAGTTCAAATACGATTCGCGCCGTTTCGACAAAGTATTCCGCTTTGCGTTCATTGGAAGCGACCATGGTATGCAGACCAAAGCGCTTCACCCCGTTTTCCTTGAGCAGGCGATACCCTTCCAAGAGCTGGGCGGGTGTAAAGCCGTATTTGGCTTCTTCCGGTTTGCCGATGATGGCATTGCCTTCCTTGCGTTTGCCGGGGTTGAGACGGCAGCACGCCAATTCGGGAAGGCGGCCGATCGCCTGTTTGGCAAATTCAATGTGGGTGATGTCATCGAAATTCAAGATGGCGCCCAGTTTTGCCGCTTTGCGGAATTCTTCCGCCGGCGTATCGTTCGACGTGAAGAAAATCTCTTCGCCGCGGAATCCGGCGCGCTCCGCCAAAACGAGTTCCGCCATCGACGAGCAATCGACGCCGCTGCCGACCGTATGGAGCAGTTCGAGAATGGCCGGATTCGGTGTCGCCTTCACCGCAAAGTAGTTCCGGAAGCCCGGACTCCAGGCAAACGCATCCGCCAATGCTTTGTGTTGACGGAGAATGCCGGCGCCATCGTAAATGTAGAAGGGTGTGGGTGTCTGACGGGCGAGCGATTGAACCTCTTCAAATGAAAAGGGGAATGTCTTCGGGGTCATGGAAAAGGCGAGAAAAATGGATCATGGAAACAGAATGGAAGGGATTCTAGTAAAAACGGAAAAAAAGCGCACCTCATTTTGCCGCCAGACACCCTTATCCCGGTTTTTCGGGGTGAATTCTCACGGGAACGGGGTAACGCCTCGCAAACAAAGGCTCAATCTATTTTCTCCGTCCCGCAAAAATCCGCAGCCTTTTCCAAACGGCGACCCGCCACGGGGTCGGGAGTCCCGACAGCCAAACATCTTAGCCACGCGATTTTAACCACAAAGGAACACAAAGGTGGCGAGCCGCCACGGGCAATGAAACAAAGGCCAAGGAAGCGGGAAGAAAATGCCACAAAGAGAGTTTTGTTGATTTCTTCGGGCGGACTACGAAAAAACAAAAGAACTTTGTGTTCCTATCCTTTCATGAAAATGGTCTTTGTGTTCCTTTGTGTTTTTTTTTTCGTGAGGCTTTACCTTCAGCTCCGCAGCAATTCCTAAACGTTGTGGCATCATAGAGTGTTTCGCAACAAAGCCCACAGTTCGAGGGTGCGCGAATTTAACCACAAAGAGTCGGGAGTCCCGAGTGGCGCCGCCTTCGTCGTACCCATCGCTGGGCCCCGCGGCCTCCCGGCTCCGTTGCTTTTGCCCGCCAGAAACGGATTTTTCAGAAATAAGGGTTGACAGGTTTGTCGGGTCGGTGGTAACTTTTTCCCGTTTTCCCGCGAATCCCATCTTTTCAAGTCGGAGTACTGTTCATGAAATCAGTCAATCGTTTGATAACTCTATTTTCTCTTGCTCTTGCAGTCGGTGCGCACGCCGAGACGGTAGCCATTGCAACCGAAAAACCAGATACCGCTGTCGTGTTGACCTCGGCGGACGGCGTCTACACCTCTTCTTCGGGAACATTCAACAGTTTCTACCCGTTTGGAGGCTCGCGAATGCTGGTTCAAAAGAAGGCCTTCAACGTCATCTTATACCTTCGATAGCCCAACCGTCGCCAACCGTTTGGGCGTGCAATCCGGAGGCATTTATTTCAATAGCGCCCGCGGCCCGAAAGCCTGGAAGATCTACGGCTCAAGCGACTATGTCCCGACGGCCGACCGGAAGACGGACGACACTGCCGCCCATGACGCCGCCACGTGGACTGAACTCTATAGCGTCACAAACGAAACCGCATGGGCCAACTCCGAAACCGGCGAATACCGCTATTACCAATTCCACAATTCATCTCCCTACACATCCTACAAAATCGAGGTGAGCGCCAACAACGGCAATGATTACACCCAGTGGAAATACATTGAATACCTCTTTGAAGAGGAAACTTCGATTTGGGTTGCCGGCAACCCTTCCGAATTCAGCGATGGCACGCTGCCCGATCCCGCTTTTGGCCATTACAACTATCCGGCAACATTCCCTGCCGTCTACCAATCGTACTCCGAATATACAAGCGATGATGAAACAATCGTGTCGCGATGCATTGGCTACACCTTTTATCTTCAAGACGAAAATGGCGACTGGACGGAAAACAAGTCCGGCACGGAATGCGAATTTACGCTGGCGGAAAAACCCGACGCCAGCGCCAAGCTCGTCTGGAACTACTCGAATGAATATCTCGTTTCCGTCAGCGCCGATATTTGCGGAACGGTATCGTCGAGCGGCGGATATGTCGCCCACGGCGACAATTTCAGCGTGACGGCCACCCCCGACAGCGGCTACCGGTTCGTGCAGTGGTGCGGAGACGTTCCGGCGGGTATGGAAAACTCGAATCCGCTGACGCTAAACATTACCGCCCCCTTCGCTATCCGTGCGCTCTTTCTGCCGGAAAATGCCGCCGCCCCCATCCAATACGTCTCGCCGGACGGCAGCGACGACAACTACGGCTTTACCCCGGAAAGCGCGCGCCAAAGCATTTCCAATGCGGTCGCCTTCGTCTCCCAATTCGGGGAAACGCCCTCGATGGTCCATGTATCGGAAGGCTGGTATCCCACCAAGAAGCCGATTCGTCTCGATGGCCCGATTACCGTCAGCGGCGAGGGCGGCGATCTGTCGCGCACCATTGTTTCCAACTCCGTAAAAACGGGTTGGGAAACAAGCAAAAATCAGCGCGTGTTTGAACTCAACCACCCGGAGGCGGTTGTTGCAAATCTCACGATTTCCGGCGGCAGAGGACTGCAAGTCTGTGGGGCTAATATCCAATTCTTCAACGGCGGAACGGTCACCAATTGCATCATCGAAAACGGTGTCGGCAGCGGTTGGTACACCCAAGGTGCGGCCTTCAATATGATTACCGGACGCGTCTCTCGCTGCATCATCCGCAACTGCGGCACCGATATGCGCGGCCAAGGAGCCGGTTCAACCGCTTGCATCGGCACGTTCAACTACGAGAAAAGCGGCGATGCCATTGTCGACAATTGCCTTTTCATCGACAATTACTGCGGCGCGAAAGCCGAGGCCGACCACATTGCCTGGGTCGGCAATGGCGGCAAAATGTACAACTGCACCTTTGTAGGCTCGCGCATGGCGCTGACCAACGCGACGCTCTTTGCCGATGCCATTCAGCTCAAAGTCGATGCAACCGGATTCGCCGCCAACTGCGTGGCGATCGGCGCGACGGATTACGCGGGCAATCCCATTGTCTTGAATCGTCCCATCTACTGGAGCGATGCAAAAACCATCAGCGCCTGCGCGGTCGACAACATCACTACCGAAGACGCCGAAACAATGGCGGGTATTCTGCGCAAAATCGGGGAGACGGATTTCCGCGACTACGCCGCCGGCGATTACCGTCCCACCACACAAAGCGCATTGTATGACGCCGGTATCGAAGTAGACATCCTTGCGACGGCCGATTTGCTCGGCAAGCACCGTGTTGTCGGAAAGGCGATCGATATTGGCTGCTACGAATGCCAGACGACACCCGGCGGCTGCATCTTGCTCAAGTAAGCCCCTCCAACCAACGCATCGCGCCACAGTGCTTTCGAATTGGCCGCTGAATACCGGCTGCTGAATACGCAAGCGCTGTTACGAATAAAAAGGCAACTCAACTCGCATCAACGAGGGGAGTTGCCTTTTCATTCATCGTCCCTGCCCGCTCGCCACACCCTTATCCCGGTTTTCGGGGTAAATTCTTCCGGGCCCGGGTCAACGCCTTGCAAA
>JBJEVW010000157.1:0-13660 GCA_051884735.1 Kiritimatiellia bacterium
CCTGTCTCTTCGATAGAAAGAACCCCATCCGTATTGGCATCATGGCCGAAAGCAACTTGGACATTGTTGGATGGCGTTGCGTCAAATGCAAGCGTGAAGGTAAATGTGCGCGTCATTCCATTCCCTGCATGCAGGACGCAGTTGGTCGAAATCTCCGTATCGATATAAACAGGTGTCGGCAATGGTTCCAGCGCGACCTTTGCGGCAAACAGGGATTGAATCCCAAATGACAGCAACAGTGCCGTAAGAAAAGGTACATTCCATTTCATGTTTCAGGAAGAATCAACACGAGCCGTGAGGCATCGACTGTTGCGCAGCAGCCTTCTTGCATGTCTGCAACTGCGCAAATTCAGGCCGTTCCTTGTAGAAGTGATCTAGCGGATAGCACCCCGAAACAATACCATGGCGCGGCGCATTCGTGCAATCGCCAAAGGTGCGGCAAATGCGACACCGATCGAGCGGCTTGCCCGCCAAAATGTCCGCCGGCATATCCGGATACGAGAGTACCATGCGCCCGATGCCGACCCAATCCGCATGTTCGTCTCGTACCGCCGCTTCCGCCGCAAGCGGCAAATATTCCTGCAAGCAGGTATATCCGGATCCGACGACCTTTAACCACGGACAGATTTGCTTGATGCGCCGGACCGCTTCCAAATGACGCGAAACATTGTAGAGCGGATTTTCCGGCATCTGATAGCCGTCCGCAACCGGGAAATAAGCCGGTCTTTGCATGTGTACATTGTAGTACGGCGAACCAATCGTCGCACAAATAAACGTCAGACCATAGTTGCGCATCATCTCCAGCAAGGCTGTCGTTTCCGTCAAATCCGGATCCATTGTGAGCCCATCGCCCGAGCCGCCGAAGGCATACGGATAGCGTTTCCCTTGCGGCCAATCCATCGGATGTCCAACCCCATCTTCCCCTTTCCGGAAGGGCAAGATGTCAAACAGGCTGACGCGAGAAGAAATGCCGAGTCCCGGACAAGACTTCTGGATTCCTTCCACAATTTCGCGATAGAACCGCGTCCGGTTCTCAAACGAACCGCCGTAGGGGCCAGGACGGTCGACCGCCGAAAGAAACTCGTGCAGCAAGTATCCGTGCGCTTGCTTGATATCGACAAAATCAAACCCCGCACGCTGTGCAATTTCGGCGGCATAGACAAATCTCCCGACCAATTCGCGGACTTCCTCATCACTGACGATGCGCCCCGCTCCAAATTTTCGATCGAGCAACGGATGCGCATACGCCGTGCGCGACTCCAGAACGAACCGGTCATTTGGATGCGCAAAACGCCCCGAATGCGTCAACTGCAACCCGATGCAAATCTCCTCTTTTTCACCGAACCGGTTCCGGTGTGCTTCCCGCATCTTCGCACAAATCGTGCGAAGCGCATCGAACGTATGCTCGGCACACATCAATTGTTGCGGATTGCTGCGCCCCTCGTGCGTGACGGCTGCGGCTTCCGTTCCATAGAGAAGCTTCGCACCACTGGTGGCAAACCGAAGCCAACGCCGCTCCGTCAGCGCGCTTGGACGTCCATCATCTTCGCAATCCCACCCTTCCATCGGCAAAATCGCCCATCGGTTGCTCAGACGCCGTCCCAACAAATCAATGGGTTGCGCAAGAGCGGAACGACCATCTGCCGGAATGGAATCCGCCAATTCGATTGAAATGTTTTCATCGCGCAAATAGGCGCGAAAATCGGAAAGATTTGGAAAGGACGCAATCTTGCGATAGGATTTCATAAAGGGTTGCAAAGGATTTGTTGGTGGATGGTTTTGGCCAAAATTCCATGCCCCGATATTTTTCTCGACACATGGGTTCCCGCTTTCGAAATCGGCCAACTGTTCTGCGGAATACCGGTTTTCCCGGATCGTTTGAAGGGCGACGTATCAGCAAACCTCAAACCGCAAGGTCAATTCTCCCCCATCACCTTCCGGCGGACAAACCATCGTACGGTAGAGAATCTTTCCCCACGAGCCAAGCATGCGCGAATCCGTGACGGGAAATTCTTCGGTTTCTGCCGGCACCGAACTTTCAAAGGCAAGACAACCGGCAAACGCCCCGTTTTTCAGCGGTGTGCGCGTATACAGGCGCAAAACGGGCTTCCGGACCGTCGAGAGTTGCCACGTGTCGTGAATCGTTACAATGCCGTTCGCTTTGTCAAAGTCGATTTCCCGGCGATAGGCAAGGACGCCGGCCTCCGCCGTGAAAGTCGCCTGAAGCGACATCGCCAACCGGATCGATTGTTCCGTCTCTTCAAAAAATAGATCGGTGGCGCGGCTTTCGTCCGAGGGATACTGACCAAATGAATCGAACATCAATACATTGTGTCCGACACTGTTGAGTATGCAATTCTCGTACCGTTGGGGCGAAAAAGTGAAACGCGTATATTCCGTACTGCCCATGTCAATGACAAGCGGCTCGTCATCCACGCCAATGATAAACTGCCCGACATCGAGGTGATTGTGGTTTTCGCCGTTGTGCCCGCCCTTTGCCGCCAGAAAGATCCGCCCGGATTTTGCATAGAGCGCTTGCAAAAGCGGATACCAATGGCATCCCTCCGGACGCGCTCCGGAGAGCATGTCTTCTTTTCTTGGCTTCGTGTAACCCGCCACCTTCTCCAAAGATGGCTCATGCGTCCAAAACAGATTTGCCACGAGTCTCAGCAGATTCTCGACCGGGAAGGTCTTGTCAATCTCTGAACTCCGGTAGCGGGGGGGATTTTCCGCGTAGAAACAATCCAGAAAGTTCAGCGTTTTTGGATTTCCGGCCCGTTCGGCAAAACGGCGCAGAACGCCTTCGTCCGCCAACTCCATGCGGGCACCGCTATCCGCAAACGGGACGACCCATTTCTTCCCGATCCACGCATTGGCGGGATATTCCGACATCAAACGGAATTTTTCATCCCCGTACGTAAGCCGGATTGCTCCTCCGCTGGCTTGATACAACTGCTCGCAAAACAGAAAATGGCAAAGCGGCGAAACAGCCCAGTAGCCCGGACCTTCATCGCAACCGCCATCATTCGAATACCGCTCGTAGAAACGTCCATCCGCCATGATGAGCTTTTGGGCATACGCCTGCAACCGTTCGCCCTCCAGAACCGCAAGCCCCGCACAGAGCGCATTGCAGCAAATCCAAGGAGTCCAGTTGTTCTGCCCACGTGCCCAGAAAAATTTCTCGATATGGTCTTCAATCGGCACAATCGTGCGTTCAATGATTTTCTTTCGGATCCATTCCGGTAAATTCAACGAAACGATTTCTAGCCTGTTCTTGCCGAGCGCATACACGAGCGACAACAATTGCGCCGTCTGCGCGGAAAACAAATCGACAATCTCATCGCCCGGATCCGGCAACGGATCGGCCGTATTCGTGTGCGCTGGCAAGCACCAGGTCGGTTCTCCCAAAATCAACCATGTCCAATCCGCAATCGCATCCAAAAATCGGCCAAAGCCTTCAAATGCCTCCGCCAAAAACAGCGTAGCAAGCACACGGCGACGCGCAAAGTACAAGCCCTCGAAATTCGACCGGTTCCCCGTGCGACGGAATTCCATGTAGCAAGTGGCCCGCAATTCCGGAAAAGCCTCTTTCCGGTAAATCTCCGCTTGAGCAATGACGCTCTTGACAAACTGCGCAAGCTGCGGATCGGACGTAATGCTTCCCCAAGCTACGAAATTCTCAATCGGCGGAAAACAGATTCCACCCCGAAGCGACGTCAAAGCTTCTTTTTCATTGAACTGGGCATGCGTTGTCAATGGTATCGTTTGACTCATGAAAGGTCTCCAATCGAATGCTTTTTGAAATCGGTTATCGGTGAATCGTGCCGTTGCGAAATTGCTTCCAAATGGTCTCAAACCAGCCGTTACTTTCTGGCAACTGTCGGCATGGCTCCCAGGAAATCTCCGGATTCGGCGCTTCTCCGCACGGCGGAACAGGTGCATGGCACAACTGGACAAATGTCCGATATCGCGTGTCTTCCGGAAGGATGCTCCACGCCTCCGGAAGGGCCGGATGCGGACGCATTCCGCCCGAGCCACGTACAAGCGCGCCTCCACGCGAGCCAATCTGCCGGGTTTGCGCCTGAACCGCTGCCAAATAGAAAATATGCGCAAGGCAAAGCTGCCGATTGCGCAGCGTCTCCGCAAGCACTGGCGGTGTCAGCCCGCCAAGCCCCTGCGAAATGAGCCGCTCATACTGCGCACGAGCTTCTGCCAATGCCGCCGACGACGCCGTCTCTGAACGGACAAAAGCACCATCGCGACTCATCCGGTGCTGGAAAATGCCGCGCTCCGTCCGCCACGAATCATTGCCTTGCCGCGCTTGCGCCTCCCGCAGCTCCCGTAGTGCCGCTTCCGCCGCAGCCGCAAACAACGCGTCCGGACACTTGTCCGCCAACCCGCCGCGCGCCGCAATGCGCTCCGCTGCCCGAAACGCCCCGACTTGCCCCGCATTAAGTGCCGTTCCGCCAGGCCGTGTCACCCCGTGCGTACCCGCCACTTCGCCAATCGGGAACAAATGCCGGAGAGAGGTCGATTCCCACCAGATGTCAACGGCCAACCCGCCATTGTTGTGCTGGGCGCAAACCGCGATCTCAAGCGGCCGCTCCGCAACGTCAATGCCATGCTCCCGGTAGAGCCGGACCGCCGGCTCGTTCATGCGAATGAGCCGCTCGTATGGCCTGGCGCACAGACATCCGCATTTTTCCAAATAGGTGCGCGTTTCTTCGCCCAGTTGGTCAAACGAAAAATCGGCCGGATCGCTACGATAATCCAAATAGACGCGGCGCCCGCGCTCCGCCGTTTCAATGTAGGTGAAAATATCAATGAGAGACGAGCCGGGAACATGGCCAACCGAAAACGGCCACTGGTAGCCTTTGAGAAAAATTGCGTCATACATTTCGCCTGGCGTCGCAAAATACTCGCGCAGAAACTCGCGCGTTTCGCCTTGCGCATCCATCGATACGAATCGCGGCAATACTTGCATATAACTGCCGCTGACATTCCACCGGAAACCCAGCGATGCCAGCCCAAACTGCGATTCGGACAAATTGGCGGCCGTCGCGCCCGCTTCCAGAGCAAGCCCGATGCCTCCCGTATGAATCGGCGGATAAACGCTCGTTTCATACAACCCGCCCGGTCCGCCAACCGCAAAAATGACTTCATCCGCCTGGACAGC
Source organism: Kiritimatiellia bacterium (assembly GCA_051884735.1). GTDB lineage: Bacteria > Verrucomicrobiota > Kiritimatiellia > RFP12 > UBA3636 > JAEDLN01. The sequence goes on from JBJEVW010000157.1 coordinate 5,177, forward strand.
CGTGAAGACGCCTGTTCCCGTATGAACGAAAACCGCCCCCAGACAACACGTTCGCGCCGGATCCGTCAGCAATTTTACGCAGACTTGACGCTCCTCGACACGAATGCCGCGGCGGTTGACTTCCGTTTGGAGACAACGACACATGTCGCGCGAAGTGTACGGACCGCAACTCGTAGCGCGACGGCGGGGATCATGATCGGTTTTGTACCCGATGAACTGCCCAAAAACATCGTGCGGAAAGGGGACTCCAAGGTGACAGAGCTGCGCGAAGGCACTCGAACTGGTCGCGGCTTCCACAAGCGCCGTATCGCCATGCATCGCCCCCCCCGCCATCAAATCGCGGGCCATGTCGACCGGCGAATCCGCTTCCGTTCCATACATTCCGATTTTGTAGTAGGTCTGCTTGTCACTCCCCGTATTGAGGGATGTGCCCATCCGCAACCCTTCCGTGTACAGCACAAGCGAATCAACCCCCAATGCATCCAAACGGACCGCCGCACACAATCCGGCCGCCCCGCTGCCAATCAAAAGTACACGAACTTTTTCCATCGCTTTGCCCGCCCATCCGCAAAAGTCAACTGTAGTCGAAGATGCGTTTTTTGCTCAAAACCGAAGTACGGTCAACCCGCCATCCACATTGATGACTTCCCCCGTCGAATACGCCAGCGAACCGGACGCGAGCATCGACACCGCACGGCCAATGTCTGCGGGGGTTCCCCATCGTCTCTGCAAGGTGAGCCCATCCGCAATCATTTTCTCATACTTCTCCGTCACGACCGCCGTCATATCGCTTCGAATCACACCAGGTCGCAACTCGTAAACCGGAATATGCGCCTCTGCAAGACGGATCGCCCATAACTTGGTCGCCATGGCGACCCCCGCTTTGGATAGGCAGTACTCGCCACGATTGATGCTCGCATAATCCGCCGATACCGATCCAATGTTGATGATGCAACGGAATGCCGCTTTCCCCGAAGCCGGGTTCGCAAGCATCCGCTTGGCGACCGCTTGCGTCAAAAAGAACGGTCCTTGCAAATTGATGCGGATGAGCCGCTCGAAACTTTCTTCGCCCATCTCCAACAAATCCGCTCGTACCGACGGCGCCACCCCTGCATTGTTGACCAAAATGTCAGGCGTTCCAAAATCCCGCTCGAAGGCCGCCAACAATGCCTCGCGGGATGATGGATCCGAAACATCGCATCCGTATGCGCGCACCCGGACATGGTGCTCAGCCTCCAATGCCGCCGCCCGCGCATCCGCTTCCGCACTCTTCTTGCGCCCGCAGTAGCCGACCGAAAAACCTTGCAAAACAAGCGTCTCGACAATACCCGCGCCAATGCCGCGGGTTCCTCCCGTTACCAATACAGAAGCCATACGTTTGATTCCCCCTGAAATGTCCATTGGAAAAACGGCAACCGAAAATATAGGCCCGACAGACCGCTATAGCGTCCCGAAAAGGCGATCGCCTGCATCGCCGATTCCAGGGACAATGTATTTCACTTCGTTTAGGTGATCATCCTCGGCCGCCGCCCAAATGGCAACATCGGGATGCTCGCTCTCCAAACGGGAAAGACCTTCCGGACAACTGATGAGACAAAGAAACATGATTCGCTTGTAGCCAAGTTTCTTGAGCGTGGCGATGGCATCGCATGCAGAGCCGCCCGTCGCCAACATCGGATCGAGCAAAACCGCAAGGCTTTCCTCCCCCGTCGGCGCCGGAACTTTCGCATAATACGGCTCCGGCTCCGCCGTCTTCTCGTTGCGCTGCATGCCGAGCACCCCAACCGCCGCATCAGGCAACAGCCCGCTGAGCGCGTCCAACATTCCTAACCCTGCCCGCAAAATCGGAACCAAAATCACATTCGCGGCAATCTCCCGCCCCTCCGCTACCGCAAAGGGCGTCGGCGCCGGTACGGGACGCATCGGCAACGTCTGCAATGCTTCGTATCCGAGAAAGGCCGAAATCTCGCGAACCAATTCGCGAAACCGCTTGGGCGGCGTGGCCGGATTCCGCAACTCGACAAGCCGATGCTGAATCAAAGGATGGGAAGAAATCGTATGCATGGAAAACAAACTCCAAAAAGAAAAACCAATCCCGGTTACCGTGGCACCGTGGTGCCGAACCAACCGACAATCCGTAAAAACGGCAACTCGCGCGACAACTGGTAGACTGCCGCCAACGCTTCCTCGTCCAATGCCGGTGCATCGACATCGACAAAAAAGGCATACTCCCACGGACGATCCGGAACCGGCTGCGAACAAATGGAAGAGAGGTTCAATGAACGGTCTTCAAACAAGTTGAGCACCGTGGAGAGTGCACCCGCCTTGTCAGGCAACTGCAACAGCAGACCCAAACGGGACGCATCAGGCGTCAACACCAATTCGCGCGAAACGGCCACGAACCGGGTCGTGTTGCAATCCGTGTCACAGACATTGTCCAACAGAATTTCTAGACCATTGTTCCGAGCCGCTTCCGCCGAGCAGAGCGCGGCTTGGCTCTTGTCGCCTTCATGCGCGACAGCCGCCGCGGCAAAGGCCGTGTTTTCGCTCGTCTCCGTGCTCCAATTGTTCTCGCGAATGATGTTCGAACACTGAGACAACGCCTGCGGATGGCTCATGACCCGCCGGATTTCTGCGATCTTCGTTCCCGGAACAACCGCCAGACAATGCATCACGGGCATGTCAATCGAACGGACAATGTGAAGCCGGTGCCGCAAAAGCCGATAGACGGTACCAACCGGGCCGCCAGTTGTGTTCGCCAACGGCAGAACGGCATACTCCGCCGCCCCTGAAACGACTTTCTCGCAAGCCGCCGAAAAGGATTCGCACGGCATCTGCTCCGCATTCGGAAAGAGTGCCTTGGCCGCCGCCGCCGAAAATGAGCCGGCATTGCCCGCAAAGGCCGCACGCTTGACGCCCGAAAGGATCCCGTCCGCCTTCACCGGCAACCCCGCCCCTCGACGGAATTCCTCCGGATTCGTATCTCGCAAATAATCGTATTGCCGCTCACGCGAAAGGCGCATGAGCGTCTTGACCATGCTCGTCGCCGCATCCGCATAGGGAACCGTTGCCAATGCCCGGATGTTCTCGATAACAGCCGCTTCGCGAACCGGATCGTAGACCGCTTTGCCACTCTCCGCTTTCGCCGCAATGACGCGCCCCGCAACGTCCATGCGCCGACGCAAAAGCGCTACCATCTGCGCATCAATGTGGTTGATCTCGTCCCGCAATCCCGACAACTCGCTCTTTAAGGTCAGACGCTTGCGGTCCGTCTCGTTATCCGGCGAAATGTAGTGGCGAACCAATCGCTCGAGCCCGACCGTGTAACTCCGGATTCCTAACCCGCAAACCTGCCCGACACAGGCGCTCTGAATCACCGAAACACGCCGGAACGGCTCGCGTGAATGAATATCGGATATGTGGACTTCCATCACTGGCAATTTCGTCAGCGCCAAAGCATCCAACAACGCATAGCTGTAATGCGTGTACGCGCCCGCATTGATGACAATGCCGGATGCATAACCCAACGCTTCGTGTATCGCGCTGCAAAGCTCCCCTTCACCATTCGACTGGAAAAAGCGGGCTTCAACTCCCATCTCTTCCGCTTTCTCGGAAAACGCTTTCTCGACATCCGCAAGCGTAAACGTTCCGTATTGCTCCGGATCGCGCTTGCCTAACATGTTCAAATTCGGGCCGTTGACCAATAGGACAACCGGACGATTCGTAGTTTGGTCCTTTTTTCTCATGCGCCTAGTCTATCATATCCGCTTTCCTCGGACAAGGAATCTCCGAAGCAATCAGCAGATACTGGTGTATCGAATCAATGCATTGGACGCTTGATGTGACATTTGACGCGGACGATTGCAGGCATGAATCCGACAATCTCGCAGCGTTGAGGACCTAATATTGACGCTGGCGCGATCCACCCGGAAATTGACCTTTTCCAAACTTGCACACGGAAAACAAGCCACGTAATCGCCGCCATCATCGGCAATGGTTGCACACGAGCAACTTTGTTCACGGAAGAACGCCTTGCCCCATTCCCTCACTTCGGTTTTGCCAAGGCGCTTCCCGGCAACAGGGCCTTCCCCTCTACCACGGAGATACATTTATTTTCCATTTCCAGAAGCCAGTTTTCTCAGATTTACATCGCCGTTTCCACTTTCCGCTTGCCGAAAAAATACCCTTTTTGATAGAGTGCGCCTAACACACGATGGAACAATTTTGTTTCGGGTTCGGAGAGGTGGCCGAGTGGCCGAAGGCGCAGCACTGGAAATGCTGTTTACTCGTAAGGGTAACGAGGGTTCAAATCCCTCCCTCTCCGCCATTTTTTTGATGTGTGAAATAGATCCCCAAAGGCGAGGACGGCAATCGTGCAAGCGGAAGAAAAAAAATCACTCGCAGTCATTCGAGAAATCGCCCAAGCTGTTCTTGCCGAACGGAACGTCAGTGCACTTCTGGAAACCATTCTCGATATCTTGAACCGGAAACTTGGGATGCTTCGTTGCACCTTTACGCTCCGTCACGGCGATGAATTCCGGATTGAAGCCAACGAAGGCCTCGATGAACGGGAAAAACAACGTGGGCACTACCGCCTCGGCGAAGGCATCACCGGCGGCGTTGCCTATTCCGGAATCCCCGAAATCGTCCCGGATGTCTCCAAAGACAAACGCTTTCTCAACCGAACCGGTGCCCACAAACTGGACGAACACGTCTCCTTTGTCTGCATCCCCATCAAACACGGCGACTCCGTCATCGGCACACTGTCCATCGAACGCGAAACCGATTCCGGAGAAGATTTGCAGTCGGATCGTCTGCTTCTGGAAATTATCGGAACAATCGTCGCCGACGCCGTTCAGACACGTCGCCAGGAAATCGAAGAGAGAAACGCTCTTCTCGAAGAAAACAAGCGCTTGCGCGAGGCACTGACCTCGACTGGAGACCCCCTCTCCGAATTCGTCGGCAACTCGAACGAAATGCAACAAGTCTACGCCCTGATTCGGCAGGTTGCCCCGTCCGATGCCACCGTTCTCATCCGCGGCTCCTCCGGAACCGGCAAGGAACTGGTGGCCTCCGCCATCAAACGCCTTTCCAACCGGAGCAAACGTCCGTTTATCGCCCTCAACTGCGCCGCCCTCCCTGAAAATCTGCTGGAATCGGAAATTTTCGGTCACGAAAAGGGATCGTTCACCGGTGCGGTGACGCGCCGAATCGGCCGCGCAGAAGCCGCCGACGGCGGCACCCTGTTCCTCGATGAAATCGGCGATCTCTCCCTCCCCGTCCAAGTCAAACTCCTGCGCTTCCTGCAAGAACGAACTTTCTCCAGAATCGGCTCCAACGAGGAACTGCATAGCGATGTTCGGATTATCGCCGCAACCTCTCGGAATCTGGAACAGTTGATGGCAGAAGGAAAATTCCGCGAAGACCTTTACTATCGCCTGAATATCTTCCCTATCGTCTTGCCCGATCTTTGCGTCCGCCGGGGCGATATCATCCCTCTCGCAAACCACTTTATCGAGAAGGACAACCTCCGTTACGGGAAGTCCGTGAAACGAATCTCCACGCCCGCCATCAATATGATGATGAGCTACCACTGGCCAGGAAATGTCCGCGAACTCGAAAACTGCATCGAACGGGCAATCCTGACATCCTCGGATGATTGCATCCATGGGTACAATCTCCCCCCGTCCCTCCAAACCGGAAAGCCGATTTCCGAAGCGGGCGGACTCCCGAACGGCGATGCTTCTTTCACGACACTTGTCGATTCGTTTGAACGTGAACTGATCGTGGAGGCGCTGAAACGAAATCGCGGCAATATGTCCGCCGCCGCGCGCGATCTGGGAATATCTCCTCGCGTAATCCACTACAAAATCCACAACCTGGGCATTACCCCAGAATGGTATCGGACTTGACCGCACGCGTCCCAAATCCGACAATAAAGCCGCCCGCCCCTCTCGGCGCGGACGGCTTTATTGCTTTTTTCATCCCCCATACCCTTTCGCCATGAATCCAACCGAACCCATCGCTCCGGCCACTTCCACCGAGGGAAAAACCGCTGTCGTGTTCGATCTGGCACGCCGCCCAATCGCCCCCGAAGCCCCGGCACCGGCTCTCTCCTCCCCGTCCGGACTCGCCGCCGTCCAGCCAGTCGGCAGCAACCATGGCATGGTCCTTGAGGAAAACTACAAAATCCAATCCGTCATCGGAGAAGGCGGAATGGGTATCGTCTATCTCGCAACCGATCTGCGTCTTGGCCGTTTCGTCGCCGTCAAACGCCTCCGCCCCGCCCACCGCAACGATCCCGCTTTGCGTTCCCGCTTCCTGAGAGAGGCTCGTACCGCCGCCCGACTCAATTCTGCACACATCGTCCATGTCTACGATATCGGCGAGGACGCCGAGGGTCCTTTCCTCGTGATGGAATACGTCGCATCCTCCCTCCCAGCCGCCGCTCCGGGACTCCCCCATCCGCCGCAAACCTTTGAACGGAGAATCCTCGATATCGGTACGCTCTCTTTGCGCGATAGCTTGTCGCTTCTTCTGAAACTCGGCCACGCCATGGAGACGGCTCATGCCGCCGGTGTCATCCATCGCGATCTCAAACCCGCCAATATCCTGATGGACGCCGATGGCGAGCCGAAAATCGCCGATTTCGGCCTCGCACACCTCTCGGGATCCGCTCACGCCGAACTGCAAAACCAAGGCACCCTTACCCTCCCCGGCTCTAAACTGCTTTCCCTCGGCTATGGCGCTCCAGAACAGGAAACCGATGCCTCCCAATGCGATGAACGGACCGATATCTACGGCTTGGGAGCAATCCTTTTCTTCGCCTTGACCGGTAAAAACCCGCGCTTCTTCCGCGAGGACGAAATCCCCGCCCCCGTGCGCCCGCTCCTCGCCAAGGCCCTCGCAACGTCCCCCGACCGCCGCTACACGTCTACAGCAGCCTTCGACGCCGATATCGTCGCCCTTCTCGCAGATACCCGCCCGACCCGCCCCACAAAAACGACTTGGCGCTGCAAATGGTGCAATACCGAAAATGCAATCGACAAACGGTTTTGCGACGGCTGCGGCTGGGACGGCTTGACCATCTGCCTCGAATGCGGCGCGCAAATGCGGTTCGGCATCCAATTCTGTGGCGCCTGCGGCGCCGATCAAGCGGCCTACGAAGCCGCCGAAAAGGCCCTCCACGAAGCGCGTCGCGCCTTCGAAGTCCGCAACTACTCCCAAGCCGCCGCAATCGCCGCCCCCAATTCGTTCAAGCCGTCTGGTCCCTCCGGACAGCAACTCTTCGATTCCATCGCCGATTTCAACCGCAAGGCAAACGCCGCCCTCGCCCGCTTGCAGGATTTGCACTCCAAAATCCCTATGGATATCCAACGCGGAAACTACGAACTGGCGCTGCGACATCTCAAGGAGGAGGAAAAACTCTGCGCCTCCCCGACCGAAGAAATGCAAAAGGTGAGGCGGCAGCTTCCGTCAATCCTGGAAAAGAACGCACTCGATCGAATCGAGGGCCTGATCCTTCACCGCCAATGGAGCCGTGCCGAACGCCTCCTCCAGACGCAATCCGTTTCGACGCCCAGCGGACGAATCAAGTACGATGCGCTCCGTCATAAAATCCGCCGACATCATACCCATGTTCGCTTGATGCGTTTCGCGCTCGCACTCGCCATTCTCTTCTTCTCTTATCTCGCGCTGGCGCCATTCGGAATTCTTCACTCCGAAAAACACCGGGAAAACTTGCTCTGGCGCCCCTTCCACGCCTTGGCGACGGATTCCATTCTGGCTAAACCGCTGACTGCCTACGCAACCGCATGCGGTATTTCCGATTTGCAGTCCTGGCTTCCCATTCCCTCGCAACTCGTCTCCATGGAACGCTCCTATCAGGCGAAACTCGCGCAGGAAAAACGCGCCTTTCAACAGGCCGAAGACCTTCTCCAAAAGGAATACCAAACCCTGCTGACAACCATGCGGACAAATGCCGCACAACAAAAGGACGAAGCTTCAGCCAAACGCTTGAACGCAGAACTCCAACGCTTCCAGCGCGATCGCACATTTCCCGAAGAATCGTTTCCAATCGAGGAAAACACCGATCGGCTCGATTTCCGGAATCGCGCCCAGCAAATCGCCGATGATTTCCGGCGCCGCTCCGATTCCCTCAAGGAAAATTACCGAAAAGCCTTGCAAACGGAATACGAGGCCTTGTGTGCCAAAGGCGAAACGCTTCGCGCAAAACCATTCAAGACCGCCATCGAAAACGTTCCGTAAGAACCACTTCTCCCTCGTGGAATGTCCAAGTAAATTGAAGCACATTTATTGTGTTGGCCACAATTAATGTCTCGTGTCAATCGGCTGCATAACGGACGGAAGGTGCATGGAAGAGCCTCTTGACAGCGTCCGGATCTTCCTTTCGCCTTTGCAGATGGGCTGTTGCGGCTTTTTCCATTCCATCGGCCGTGTTCGGTATCGTCTGTTCCGACAGAC
>JBJEVW010000158.1:0-3254 GCA_051884735.1 Kiritimatiellia bacterium
CCGTCGACACCGCGTGCCTGCCCTTCGACTGGCCGCTGTCGGCGGCGAGGGGGGACGGCTGCGGAGGAGGGGAGGGGGGTCCGCAATGAAGGAATCCAGACGACTCGACCTGCAGGCCAAGCTGGACCAGGCCGTGGCCGCTGGCGACATCAGGGCCGCCGAGGCCATCCGCGCCACGATCGACCGCGAGACGCTTGAGTGCACCGCGCACACCGCCGAGAGGCTCAAGCGCGTCGAGATCGACGTCTCCGCGATAAAGGAAACCGTCTTCGACATCAAGGACGAGCTGCGCGACATGAAGTCGGCCAGCAATACCGACAAGGCCCACACCGAGGGCGTGAAGGACGGCGCGCACTGGGTGCTGGAGCTGCTGAAACTAATCATCAGCGCAGGTGGCGGCGCGGCGCTTATCAAGTTCTTGCCGAACTGACAATTTCACTCACAAACCACAAAAACAATTACAGGAGGAAAACCATGGATTATAAAACGTTGATCAAAAACCTCGATATCTCGTGGGCCAAGGTTGGGTGGCTCATGCTGTTCAACAGCAAGGGCCTCTACGAGTATGTGCTCTCGAAGGCCAACACGGCGGTCAACTTGCTGCTGGAGGCGAACGTGGAAGTCGTGAACACGGTTCGCGAACGCCTGGGCAAGTTCATCGACCTGCTGCGGAAGTACGAGGAGTACATCCCCGCGCCGTGGCGTCCGTATGCGGATGCCGTGAACGTTGCGCTTATCTCCATCTACGCCGTCACGGAAGACCACCACATCACCAGCGAGGAAGCCACGGAGGTGGTCAACGACTTCCGCGCCGCCTTCTCGGCGTTCATGGCGGACTAAAGCTTCGGCGAGTGCCGGAGGCCGGGGCGTGGGTATCGAACAAACGAGAAACACAACCCACGCCCCGGCTATCTGAAAACTTACACCAATAATGGAGGAACTTCTCAATGGGAAAGACATGCAAGGGTGCCGCCAAGACGGCGGCCAAGATGGAAAAGATGCGCCGTAAGCTGGCACGCAAGTGCAAAGGCCAGGCAAAGGGCAACGCCGCGATTGCGCTCGCGTTCGCGTTCCTCGCGCTTGTCGGGTGCCAGCAGGTGCCCAGCCGCTCGCAGACGCTGACGATGCGCGATTGCGTGGTCAACATCTACGGCTGCGGCGACAGCACCAACGCCGTGCCGATGGTGGAAATCGCAACGCAGGCGATGAGCGTGGAGAACTCCGGGACGGAGACCCTTACCCCGTCCCAGACCACGGACACCAAGCCAGACATCGACGTCACGGTGGGCGCCAAGACCCCCGGCATCCTCGAATCGTCCTGCTCCAAACTGCTCTCCGGCACAGGCAGCGAAATCACCACCGCCACCGCCACGACGACGGATGCGTGCGCGGATGGCCAGTGCAGCGAATAATCTCCCCAGAGACAGGAGTGACACTCCCCCTTTATCGGTTGGCTACCGTAGTCTCGAAATCGCCTCCCCCTCTTTTTTGAGAGGGGGATTTTTCATCTTTCGCTGCACTTCAATTTCCCGATGATCTCGAAGTGATTTTTATGGAAGCGAATCATGCCGCGCTTCTGCATCCGCGACAGCGTAGAAGAAAGCGCGCTGCGGTCTACGTCGAGGAAGTCGGCCAGTTCCTGCCGGTCGAGATGCAGGTCGAACGATTTGCTCTTTTCGATGTTTGCCTTCATCGAGAGGAACGACGAAATGCGGCTCTCGATGGATTTGTGAGATACGACAACGGCTCTCAATCGCGCCCTAAACGCGGCGGATGACATCACCGCAAGCATGTTCGTCACGAACCGCTTTTCAATATCGCGAGAAACGATTTCCCGTTTCTTCGGCAGATCGAGCACCGGGAACTCCAGCACCACCGAATCCTTTGCCGCGACCATCTGCGTGGGATGTTCTTTCAGTCCCGAATACGCGAACAGCAGCCCGAACGTATCTCCCGGCAGGGCGATTGACGCTACATGCCTTTTGCCGTCGCTGTGCCATACATAGGCATGGGCTTCCCCATCCACCATTAGCCAGAAACGGTTGAGTTCGTCTCCTGGGGTGATTATGTTCTCGCCCTTTTCGTAGCGTCTGGCGATGACACCAATATCTGCGAAAAGCTTTTCGCAGTCTTCGCGGCTAAGTCCGTTGAGCAGCACGGATCTTGCCGGTACGGATATGTTGTGCATCGTCCTCATCACCTATATTATAGACTAAATTTTTCACGAAAATGTTGTCGTGACAACGTAATCGTAAGATTCTCCTGAATTACGTTGTTTGAACAACCTACTTTTCAGAACACTTCGTGTATCATTTCCGCGAAACAAAAAAAGAAAGGAGTCTGCTATGACACATAATGAATACTGGGAGAATGTCCATGAGAAGTCTGCGGAAAGGCTGCGTAGTCTTTTCCGAAACTCGAACAAATGCCTTGATGAAATAATCGGAGACGACAATGGGATTGATTCGTATCATGACGCCAAAAGAGTGCTTGCGTATGTCCTTGACCACTGCCCGTCTGCGGACGAGAAGGCGTGCGCGATTCTTTCCGTCGTCGAATCGTTGGCCGCTTGCCATGAAATCCACGAGCAAAATTCTTCTATCGTCAAGTGACGACAGAGAAAACGGGAGCACCCTCGGGAACAACAATCCCGTCCCGTTGTAAACCACGGGCAATCATTAGGGGCTGGTTGCCGAAAACAGGAGATAAAAAACATGACAGAAAACACTGACAATGTGACTATCGGCAAACTCGATGGCAAGGGTGCGCTCTGGACGATCGCGGGCACCGCGATTGCGTCCGTGGCCAACCAGTTCCTCAACGGTATTCACGGCAATGGCGGATTCTGCGGCGGCAACGGCGTCCAGCAGGCAGCGAACACCGCCGTCGCGTACGAGCTGGCCAAGAAGGACAGCGAAATCGCGCTCCTGAAGGCCGAGAACGACACCGACAAGAAACTCGTCGAAGTCTTCACGGAACTTCGCCGGATCGACAAGTCGCAGGATGCGGCGCTCTCCGCGCTCAACACCCGCGTGACCGCCGTCGAGACGTCCGCGCCTCTCCGCGAGCAGATCGTCCTCGGGCAGGTGCAGTCGGTCGCCAACAGCGCGACCTGCGGGATCAACAATCTGCAGACGCAGATCGCGTGCATCCAGCAGACGCTGTCGGGGATCACGAAGTGCGTCGTCCCGATCACTGCGGTGTGTCCGCAGCCGATGAAGGAGTACAACTCCTGGACCGCGCCTACGACCACC
>JBJEVW010000159.1:0-3246 GCA_051884735.1 Kiritimatiellia bacterium
GCCGAACCCGATTACCCCCTACCGCCGAAAGACATCTCCTGGAAAAAGAGCGCCCTCTGGATCGAAAATGACGGCCAACCTGTCGCCCCCGGCGAAACGCTCTCCGTCAAAGTGCATTATATCCTCGATCCATCCGAAACCTGGGGTCCCAAACAGACAAAGATTATGATTCAGCCGCTGGGGCCATGGATCGACAACCCGGATGGCGTTGTGAACAAAAACCGGCAACATATCAATATCCCTGGCATCGGAACACAATACCGGGAAGTCAACCCCGGCAAGGGTGTCGTTGAATTTTCTTGGCCGGTCCGGAATACCTATCGCTACAATAGCCTCTTTTTCCTCGTGAAATTCATCTCTCCAGACGGCAAAGGCTGGCCGTGGGATTGGCGCGGTGGCCACGCGGAACTCCTGCCTTCCTACGAGAAGACATTCCTCCTCGAAACGGCATCCATCGGCGGTCTGTTCACGTACGGGCAAACCCCGGTTCTCAACTTGAAATGGGGAAGCAAACCCGCCGCCAAACCATATAATGCCACGCTGACCGTGCGCGACGTGGACGGCAAGACCATCTGGTCAAAGCCCTTTTCCGTCAATCCCGGCACGAAAAGCCAGCCGCTAGAATTGGACGGCTTCCAAGAACACGGAACCTTCTCCGCAACACTCGATGTACCCGATATCGGAAGCGAATACACCTTCTTCGGCACCATTCCTGCTTGGAACCGCATTCCTTCCAAACATACGCCATTCGGCTGCACCGATGTCACCACTCCCGAATATTCCCGGCTTGCCGCTTCGCTCGGATTCTCCTACGTCCGCCATTTCACCGGATGGAAGGGACTCCAACCCGCCCCCGATTGCTATACATTCGATGGCCTCGACCGGACGATTCGCGCCAATACCGATGCCGGGTTGGCTCCTTGGCTCAGCCTGCAGTCCCCTCCGCACTGGTCCCTTCCCGCCGGCATTTTCTCGGCCGGATTCGAACCTTCCCCGTTCGATCTCAAGGCATGGGCAAACATCGTTTCCACAATCGCAAAACGATACAAGGGAAGTCTCTGGGGCTTTGAATGGCTCAACGAAATCGTCCCTGGAAAACTCTGTCAGGATCCCGTCTCCGCTTACCGCGAGATATGCCGAACCGGAACAAAGGCGGCAAAATCCGTCGATCTGACCCTGAAAATCCAACTTGCCGGCGGACTTTGGCCGCATAACTATCGAATCGATCTTCTCAACGCCGGTGTCGCCGATTCCATCGATTTCCTCCCTGTCCATTACTCGGACTACGCCGGAATCCACGAGGCGCAACGCGATCTCGAGGTACGCGATATCCGCCACGTTTCCGTTATCGACAATGAAACCGCCAACGGCATTTCGGTCTGGAAAATGGACGCCAGGCAGACACTCTCCAGTTCCCTCTCCCAATGCCTCCATGTCATGACTCGCTGGCCCGATGAACTCTGCGCCGGTGCCGATCTGGTCGTCTACTTCGGAGGTGCTCCGCAAGCCGCCGGAAACTGGACCTATCTCCTTGATCGGCATACGCCTCGCCCCGTTGCCGTTACGCTGGCTGTCGTCCAATCCAAGCTGGCGTATGCGAAACCAGTCGGGAAATTTTTCCTTGAAGGTTGCCCCGCCCACTTGTTCAAAACGCTGGACGGCAAGGCAATCCTTTTCGTGAAAAGCGAGAACCAAAATCGCACGGTCTCTCTTCGCCTCCCCTTGGCGAAAACGGAGACGGACGCCCTCGTGACCGACCACCAGGGTCGCACCTTCTCCGCCGCCCATGGTCTCGTCAGCGCTCCCTATATGCCTGTCATCGTCGAAAAACTCGACTTGGATGCGCTCTCCGCCTACTGCGTGGCAAACATCGGCGCTAATCCAATCCCCGTGGCAAAGCCCCAGTGCATCTCCCAGCTTTCCAATGACGGAACCATCCGCGTTCCCGTCCGGATTCGCAACCCGTATGAAACTTCCCGGAAAATCACCCTGACACCCGCCCGACCCGGTTGGTGCAGCGCCGTCTTTCCAATCCAAAAGACGCTCGCGCCCAATGCAGAAACCGCTGTCGAACTCCTGTTCTCCGTAGCCCCCGACAAAAAGCCCTCTCCTGTCACCGGAACTTCTCTCACGGTTGCCGTCGAGGGCGTTCCTTCCGTCGAATTGCCCTACGACATCTATACAGTCGACAACGCCTCGATCGGGAACCTCTTGAAAAACGGTTCTATGGAAGCCGGAACCGACGGCAAATCGCCAGCTTCTTGGTCCGGCACTGCCGTTCGGGTTCCTGCTCCGGATGATCCTCAAAACCATGTGTTGCGCCTCAAGGGAACCGGCAACTATGTCCACGCCAACCAAAACCTCACCATCCCCATTCCCGGTCAAACCTACCTCTACTCCGCATGGGTCTGGTCCGGCAAAATGGAGGCGGGCTCCAATATCGGCCAGAACTATACAGACAAACCCACCAAAACATGGATGATGCCGCATGTATTCTCTACAGGAGGAAATGGCACGACCTATTGGAGACTGCTCACCAAAAAGGTGAACTCTACACCTGACACGACAGCCTTCTCCTTTACCCCAGTCGGGAAAGGCTCAATCAATGGAGGTTTCGCCCTCTATGACAATGTCATGGTAACCCTCTACAAGGGCTCCGATTTCGTGGCATTCGCGCCCCACGGCTCAAAAGCCTCTGCCGATGGCGATCAAATCCCTCTCCTCTGCGATAATCAAATAACAGCCTCCAAAGGCTATCGTTGGACACCCGCAAATCTCGCCGGAAAAGCGAAATTCTCGTGGGACGAATCCGGACTCCTTTTCCAATGCTCCGTCAAGGATGACGCGCTCGTGACAAAGCCCGTCACCTCCGACGTCGGACTCGAAACGCTCGCCGGAGATGCCATCGCCCTCTGTATCTTCCCGCGCATGGGACTTGATGGTCCGACAAATGATCAACTCCGCTGGTACATTTCAAAAGCCTCCCCCGGTGGCGGCTCTGGCACTTGCACCGTCTTCCGCCCAAAGACATACAGCCTCGGCGCAAAAGATGGCCAACTGGCAAAGGATTCCTCCACCTATGCCGTTTCGATTGCCCGCGAAGGGACGACGACAACGTATTCCTTGAAAATCCCTTGGAGCGAAATTCCCGGCTTTACGCCCGCCGCCGGCGCATCGTTCGGTTGCAATATCCAACTCCATGACGCCGATTCCTCCGTCGGCCATGGCATCATGACCTGGGGCGCC
>JBJEVW010000160.1:0-3237 GCA_051884735.1 Kiritimatiellia bacterium
TGTGTTCGGCGCACACGTCGGCGGGCGTTTCGCCGCCGCTCGCCCCGCAACAGGCACATCCGCAATCGCACCACGGATTGCCGCAACGGACACCGGAACTGCAGGAGCAACTGTATTCGCCGCCGTATTCCGCATCCGTCGGCATGCCGTCTCGCCGTAGAATATCGTCATCGTCTTCTGACAGCTTGGGACAGAATTGCAGCGTTTGCGAGAAGACGATGTTCGTATTCGAGTTGAGGATGTCCGGATGCCAGACTCGATACGAGATCGGGCGCGTCTCGCTCTTGCGGAAGCTGCCGTAGAGCTGCGCCGAAACCGGGAGATTGTTCGTAATAGCGATCCCTTGGGCCGTAGTCCCCCACGTCGCTGTCAATCCGGAGAACTCCTCTCCGTGCACGAGCGAGACCTGCTTCGAGCCGACATTGAGGTCGTGAATGCAAGGAATCGTCGCATCCGTATGCGGAAAGGCAATCCACCCCGGACGCATAATGGCGAGCGGCAACTTCCCAATGAGCAGATCGTCGGAATCAATGGCAAGTTGCAACCCGTCTATCTTGCGGTACCAAAGTTTTCTGACAACGCCTTTCCCGACCGAAACAAGAAGCATGTTTGTCAGGAACGCTTCCGGAGGCAAGCCTTCTTCATCTGAAAGCAATGCCGGCGCCGCGGTCGCGGTCCCCAACAACGGCACGACCTGGTCGCCAACAATCAGCTCGCCGGAACCGACGCCGGAGACCGTCACGCGAAGAACCGCCGTGTCGGACGTCGACTGCGGATAGGCGAACGGCGCGTTCGTCGTCCCCGTGTAGAAAACGTGCTCCCAGACCGTGTTCGTCGAGCCCTCGGGATACGAGAACGGATCGACGTCCCCGATAACGACCGCGACACCGTCGGGATAGCGCGGATCGACCGAATGCGGGTCGAGCGGATCGGTCGACGTCTCGTTGACCTCCTGACCGTCCGAGAGGCCGTCCATGTCTGTATCGGCGCGGTAGGGATCGGTGCCGTAGATGAAGATCTCATCCTCGGTGGAAAGCCCGTCGCCATCCGGATCGTTGTCGAGCGGACGCGTCGGGTCGAGATGCGCCCACTTGAGCGTGGTCGTATCGCGTGAAAGCGCGTTGAAAACGCGTCCGACGCCGTCGTTCGAGATGCCGACGACGAGATTGGCGACCATATCCTCCGCAAGGCGCGAAAGATCGTAGCGGAACGTCACGTTTCCGTTCTCCTCGAACTCCGCCTGAAAACTCACGGGGCGGTCGGATGCGCGGTCCAGCAGCACGTTCTGCCAAGTCATCACAAAGGTGTTGGATGGCGTGAGCAGGTGCCAAAATTGCGAAGGTCGGTCCGTCACGGCGAGCCGTTCCCAGTTCGCCGCCGGGACGATGCCGAGGCTCGTCTGCATCGGCGCGAAGAATGTCGCCGCGTTCGTCGCCGTGGGGCGTGCCATCCCCCAGGAGTAAACCGTCAGCGCATTGATGACATTCGTGCCGAAGAGAAAAGAGAATCTTCCATGGCTATTCCCTATTTCCTCCTCACTGTTCCCGATTTTGAACCAATCGCGCTCTGCGCCGAATTCGAGCCAGTCCGTGCTAATCTCCGCTTCGGCAGGAGCCGAGAAGTCCCATGCTTCGTTCGTGCCGATTCGTGCGAGCACCACCCCTGAAGCGTAGTCGGAAGCCGTCATCGAACGAATAGACGGCGTCACGGCTACATCTTGACCAGCCGCACTCGTCTGCCGGGAATCGGGATTGTCCTCGCCATCGGAAATCATCGAATCCCCGGCGGACGCCAAGGCATCGGACAATATCCCCGAAGAGACGAGCCCGCCCGGAGCCATGCCGCCCAAATACATCATGCCATAGACTTTATTCTCTTCATCTTGCGCCTGCTGTTGCTGCCGCCAACGCAGTTTGTCCTCGCTCGTGGGCGTGATCTCGATGGCCGCGAAAACCAGCATCGAGCCAAAAACAATGACCGTCGGCCACCCATGTCGCTTCGCCGCCATGCGCACGCGGAGCTGAATTCTGGATAGCCACACGCCCACGCAGGCGAGCCCGATCGCCACCAATGCGCCAATGCAGCCCCTAAGGACGACACTCTCGAATACTTCCTTGATTGAGAAGGCATCCATGTCAGGCATCAGCACACCTACCTAAAGACGACCCGGAAGAAACGGTAGTCATTGCGGATCCGGCACAGTTCGCCCGCGCTATCCGCACCCCGCCGCGTGATCTTGAGGAGATTCCACTCTGCGCTGAAGAGCCACGGCGGGCACGCATCGGCGATTTCCGCGAAGCACGCGCCCAATCCGTTCTTGAAGGAAGCCCGCCTCGGAACAAAGGCAGAATCCATTGCCGCATTCAGATGAAGGAACCGCAAACCGCTGTCCGCAACGGACTCGGTCTCGAAATAGCGGTTCTCGCCCGCGACATCCTCGACGAAATAACGTCCGGAACGCCATCCCAGAACAAGCCCCGTCTCCTCGGGAGCAAGCTCGCCATCGCCGTCCGCGTCGCGTCCGAAGGCGACTTGCACGCAGTTCGATACGGACGAAGCCAATTCGATGCGCACGTCAAATGTCTTCACGTCATTTCGGCTCGCGTTGAAAGCGATATTGGTCGAGACCTCCGAATCGGGAAACGGCGAAACACCCTGCGTCCCGACCGCGATTTCCTTTGCGGACAGGCCGGGGCACAGGCACAGGGCCAACATTAGGACGAGAAAGATTTTGGTCATGGAAAACGCAAGCTGTTCCGAGCGATATTATATCATTTCCCGGTTTCATCTTGGCTTACACCTGCACTGCACAACCAAGCGCAGCCTAACCCGGCCCAGGTCGGCGTGGATGTGCTGCGCCAGGGCAAAAAGTGCATTTGATTCTCAACTATCGCCAAGATTCGGACAGGAGGAATAGAAACGATGAAACCGACCCTCGCAGCCATGATCATGCTCGGCGCGCTGTCCTGGCAGTCGGCGGAGCCGGAGCAGCCGAAGACGCCCAAGGAACTGAAAATAGAGAACCGGGCGCCTTACGTCCGGTTCGCGGCTCGTTCCCCGTCGCGAGCCGGCCAACTCCAGGCAGGGCCCTTTCAGATGCGGATGACGCCGGAACTGATTGCCCGCCCTTTTTTGCCCATGCATTCGACCGGGCGCACCTCGAAACGGTAACGACCCTTGACGGACAAGTCTTCGGCGGCGAACGTAAAATCGGTCCGGTCGAGCAGCCTGCCGGAG
>JBJEVW010000161.1:0-13548 GCA_051884735.1 Kiritimatiellia bacterium
TTCGGATTTACTTCTGGAATCCAAGTTTACTTCTGAACGCGACCATCCCGGAAAATCCGGGATAAGGGTGTTTCACTTTGGCTATTGTTTCATTCCGAATGATTTGATAAAATACTTTTTTAGTTACCACGCCAAAGGAAGAAACAAGGCAAACTCACAAAAACTAGCAACGCTAACCATGACGAAAGAATCGGTCAATGAGGTGCGAACGTACCGGAAGAAGGTTACTGCCAAGTGGAAAAACGGACAGACGGTTTGTTGTCGTTTGTTAACTCGGATGGGCCAGAAATGAAATTTCCGTTTTCAGATTCTGAATTGAATGTACTGATCGAGGAGGCCGCGAAATTTTACTGGTCGACTCGTAAGGCGCAGGCGACGCGTCAGCAGAAACACGGCAAGAAGGATGCGGGCACTCGTGGTCAGGTTACAGGCGGCAAGCACCTTGATGGTTTTGCGAACCTGATTCTTCAAATCGGCAAACTGGCCGGGTTTGGCGAAGAAGAAATTTCTCTTAATACGGCGATTCCAATTCCGGCTATTATCGTCCGCAGAAGAACTGGGACGTTGTGTTCATGCGGAACGGAAAGCTGATTGCTGCAATTGAGCTTAAGTCGCAAAGCGGAAGCTTCGGAAACAATTTCAATAACCGCTCGGAGGAAGTCATAGGCGTAGCTAAAGACTTCTGGGTCGCCTATCGCGAAAAGGCATTTGGGGTTTCTCCTGCTCCGTGGCTCGGATATCTATTCTTCCTTGAAGATTCGGAAGCGGCAAACCGCCCAGTCGGATTGGCAAAGAGTCCCTTTCCGCCGCTGAAAGTTTTTGAGGGTGCAAGCTATCGTCGCCGCTACGAGATTCTATGTGAGAGGCTTGTGCTTGAACGCGATTATTCCGCAACTGCGCTCGTCGTTTCCGGCAAAGACGGATCAGTCGAGGATAGCGATAATCCTGCCGTATCTGCCTTCTCGTTCTTCAAATCGCTCTTTCTCCACCTCTCAGCTTGTTCGTAATGTCAAAAAAAAACGCCATGGAATGTACTCCGGTCACGGGCGAGGTTTTCACCAAGCCCGAGGTCGTTCGGCACATGCTCAACGAGATTGAATCCGCAGGACGGTTTCGCCAGTGGCGAAATCTGCGCGTTCTGGAGCCGAGCTGCGGCGAGGGTGCATTTGTGGTTCCGTTGATCGAGAAACTTTGTGCGGAGGTTGAGGATTGGAATGATGATTGCCTGCGTGATTATTTAAGGACCTGCGATATCTCTGCGAGCAATATCGAATGCGTCAAGAGGAAGGTCGCCGCTCTTTTACGCACCGCTTCCTGTCCTGAATCGACGATCGAGGAATTACTTTCGGCATGGTTGATCTGTGGCGACTTCCTGCTGGTTGATTTCGGTCGGAAATTTGATGTGGTTGTCGGGAATCCGCCGTATATTCGGTTTGACGATATTGAATCCGGCAAGCAACGGCAGTATCGTGATTTGTATTCGACATTTTCCGAGCGTTGCGATATTTACGTTCCGTTCTTTGAGAAGTCGCTTTCGCTTTTGTCCGAGCGCGGGGTGTTTTCATTCATTTGCACGAATCGTTTTGTGCGTAGCAGTTATGGAAAAAGACTGAGGCGATTTATCGCGGATAAATTCCACGTTGCGCTTTACCTGAACATGGAACACGCGCAGCCGTTTGTGGAACAGGTATCAGCTTATCCGGCTATCTATGTCATCGACCGCAAGGTCGGCGGTTGCACATATTCCGGCACAATAGATGACGCTTCGGAAGAAACCCTCAAAACTGTAAGGACACGTGCAAGGTCAACTCGTTTAGGCAAATTTGACAAGTGGTATCACGGCGATTCTGTCTGGACCACGACCGATTGCCGCGAGAAACTTGAAAGCGAGCAGATCGAGCGTCGGTATCCGACCATTGAAGAGTCCGGCAAAGGAACGAAACTTGGCATCGGCGTTGCATCCGGCGCGGATGACATCTACTTGAATCCGCAATTGAACGCCCCCATCGAAAAAGACTGCCTGATTCCGCTTGTTGCCTCCGAGGACATTCGCCGCGGCTCGATCGTGTGGGATAATCGATTCATGTTAAATCCGTATGATCCGTTCGACGATACAAAGATGCTGGATTTTTCGCAATATCCTGAAACCGCATCGTACTTCAAAACACATTCCAAGAAGTTGAAGTCGCGCTACTGCGCGAAAAAGCATCCGGATTCATGGTATCGAACGCTCGACCGAATCCACTACGACGTTTGGGGCAAGCCGAAGATCCTGTTGCCGGATATTCAGGTCGGTGGAAATGTCGCGCTTGACGAAACCGGTCAGTTCTATCCGCACCACAATGTTTACTGGATTACCTCCGACGTGTGGAATATGCGAGCATTGTGCGTGCTTTTGAGAAGCACCTTCGTGACTGAGCAGATCCGTCGGTATTCCGTGCAGATGCGCGGCGGCAGTATTCGCTATCAGGCGCAGAATTTGCGCAATGTCCATATCCCGGCTTGGGACAGCCTCAGTGCGGACGACGTTTCGCAGTTGGTGTCCGCCTACGACGAACAGGACGTGTCGGTGGTCGATCGCATCGTCGCCCAAGTCCTCAAAGGCGCATCCACTCGCCAGAAACCGAGGATGACACAGGGAGAATTATTTTAGTCTCTGCCCATCAAAGCATCGTTTTCAGCGCAAGGTGCGAACTTCTGCTCTGGCGAGCGACGCCATACCGCCGCATGTCAACACCCTTATCCCGGAAAAATCCGGGATAAATGATCCCAAGTTTTCAATTTTACTTGAAAATATTGGCTAAAAAGATTTTCGCCAGACACAAAGAAAAGGAGAGACTTTTTTCCGGATTCCGCCATAATGGCGGCGATCAACGCCCGAAAGGAGCACCGCACGGATTTATTTGTTTCACGCAGAGGGGGGCGAGCCGCCACGGGGCCGGGAGGCCCGGCGGCCAAGCACAGAGCCATTGCGCACGCGAAGACGCACGAGTTTTTTTTGGTTGGCTCCGCATGCGATGCGCGCGTGGGTGTCGCGGACGAGCGGAAGCTCGTCCCTCCCGAGGGCCCAATCCCTAGGCGCAAAGCACCACTCTTTGCGTTCTCCGTGGCGGCTCGCCGCTTGGCTTGCGTAAATGCAAAAAGCACCCCCGCAAAAACGGGAGTGCTTTCATTTTTAACGAATCGCTTAACGCGATGTCAACTTAGAACGTGTAGGCAACACCAGCGGAGAAGACCCACTTGACATCATAGCCGAAATCGCCGGTCGGGAGCATGGAATCTTCCATGCGGGCGATGTATTCGGCCTTCACATAGCCAATGCCATAGCCGAGAGAGGCAGAGAGATCGGCGCAAGTGAAACCATGCTCGTGGGGAGCGCCATCGATGTTGTTGTCCGTGTAGAGAACCTCGGCATTGAGACCGAGCGAGAGATCGGTGTCGGCGATGGTGGCCAAGGTGAGATCCTTGCCGGCGCCGAGGAAGATTTCCCACTTGCCTTCCGAAGAACCGCCAAAGCGATACTTGGAGAGGAGATAGGTGTTGACAAAGCCAAAATCATAGCCGGCCTTCGCAACGAACACGTTGTCCTGATCGGCTCCGGAGCGCGGATAATCGTACTCGAGATAGCCAATCATGAGGGTCAGGTTTTCGTCCAGACCAAAGGCTGCCGCGAGATCGAGATCGATGTTGAAATCGACTTCGGAGAAGCGACCGCTCTTCAGCGTGGGATCGGCGGTATATTTGCCGAGATCAATGTTTCCCCAAACGCCAAACGAGAGCGGAAGAGAGACTTCACCGACCTTCAGATCACCGACACCAATCCAGGGCTGAGCAACGGCGCTGTTGTTGCATGTCACACCGGATGCGACATAGGCATTCTTGAAGTCAACGCCAGCATCAACCGAGGCTGCAGGAGCGGAGACGGCAAGCAAGCCTGCTGTCAACGCGACGGTTGCGATGAGATTTTTATTCATGTTCGAACTTAGTTTGTAGGGTTGATATCGAACAATCCCGTTCGATGGAGGGCTTCAACGATAAATCGTGGGAGCGCCTTAATGTTGCTCTTTTTTCCTTCAAATGAAAAGCAAAAAATGCGTCTTTCCAAGAGATGGCCGGACAAGCCGTTCGATTTTCCCGCAAAACCATGGTTTCAAGCGTGCTTGAAAACAACGCCATGCGCAGAGGCCCGCAATTGAACGCTTCGTCAAATACCTCTTTTCGGGAACGCGGCCAAACAATCCATCACCTCGTTTGCACGCAGCAACCCGGAAAAACAAACCGGCAAGATGGGGGTGCAAATGAATCAGGCCTGAGACATGAGCGGATACGCAAAACACGGATGCGTTTTGAGCGTTTCCACGAATCGTGCGGCCTCGTACTTGGCCATTGCCAAATCGTGAAGAATGTAATTGCCGCAATTCTCCGCCGTCGCCCCCGGCACTTCGCCTTCCCAATCGCGAAGACGCTCGAACGCGGCAATGACGAGCGGACAGATTTCCTGCGGCGTAGGGCGTCCTTTTACGATGAGGTAATTTCCTGTAAGGCATCCCATCGGCCCCCAATAGACGATGCGGTCTTTCCAGACAGGATCATTCCGCAAACATGTGGCCACGATATGCTCAATCGTGTGCAAAGCATTGGGATGTACGGCCGGCTCGGCGTTCGGGCGCTTCATGCGCACGTCAAACGTCGTTGCATAATCATCCCCGATTGCATCGACGCGAGAAACGTAAATGCCGGGGACAATCCGGGTGTGGTCGATTTGAAAACTGGGTATAAGTTCCATACGCATAATCATAGCACAACCGACTCAAAAGAAAACGCCCCGCGTACGCCTGAGCCCGCCCCCGGAAAACATTCCCCTTGGGAGGTTCAGGGGGCAGGGGGATGGCCGGAAACGGAGATACGCCTCCTGATGACGCCGAGCGTGACTTGCCGGTCGCTTCGTGTATAATTCGGATATTTCTAACGAACGGTTTCTCCCCAACGATTCCCATGAAAATCCTGACCATCCAAGACATTTCCTGCGTCGGCCAATGCTCGCTAACCGTCGCCCTCCCCATCCTTTCCGCTTGCGGCATCGAAACATGCGTACTCCCATCGGCCGTTCTCTCTACCCACACCGGCGGTTTCAAAGGCTGGACTTTCCGGGATTTGACGGAGGATATGCCGCGGATCGCTGAACACTGGCAAAAGGAAAAGATTCAATTTGACGCCCTCTATACCGGTTACCTCGGCTCCGCACGTCAAATCGATTGCACCATCGGAATCATGCAAACCTGCCTGGCTCCCAATGCTTTGCGAATTGTGGATCCCGCCATGGCAGACAACGGCAAGCTCTATCCCGGATTCAATGACGCTTTCGCCAAGAAAATGGCCGGTCTATGCGGATACGCGGATATCATTCTCCCCAATATCACCGAGGCAAGCTTTCTCACGGGCACCGAATACAAGGCCGATTCCTACAACGAAACCTATATCCTCGATCTCCTGAAGCGGCTTGCGGATCTTGGCTGCAAGAAGGTCGTCCTGACCGGCGTTTCCTATGACCCCGCGAAACTCGGGGCCGCCGTCTACCATGCCGCTACCGGAAAACTCGAATACTACTTCCACGAACGCATTCCCGTTTCCTCCCACGGCACGGGCGATGTCTACGCCTCTGCCTTCTGCGGCGCCATGATGCGCGGAAAATCCATCCTTGATGCCGCACGGATCGCTGCCGATTTCACAGTCGATTCAATCCGCAAAACCATGGATGATGCTTCCCACTGGTACGGCGTCAAATTCGAACAGGCAATCCCCGGTCTCATCAAGATGCTGGAGACGGTTTAACCCACCTCCCCCAAAAAGGGCGACTTGCGCCCGCGAATGGCGTTTGTTACACTCCTTGACATGAAGAGCGTCTTCAATCGTTCCGCCCGCGACCGAAGCGGGCAGACCATGGTGGAATACATCATCATTTTCTGCTTGATGATAGGCGTCGCTTTCGCCTTGTCGGCTCTCCTTTCTTCTCTCCGAAACAACGGTTCCCGTACACTTGAACTCGTTGCATCCGAATACCCCTAAAGAAGTTCGATATGAAAAAAATCGACATCAAACGCTCCGGCCAGGCAATGGTCGAGTATATCATTATCGTCGTCGTCATTGCGGTTGCGGCATTGGCTCTCTTTGGCTTGCTGGGCGATACCATCAAGGAAAAGACCTCCGGCGCCGTCAGCTCTCTAACCTCCTCCGATCTGGCTTCCGAAGCCCAATCCCAGGCAGACCAGAGCTCTGTCGATACGTTCAAGGAAATGGATTCCACCGGACTCTAAACCCACCTACTGCGCCCTAGTTTTCCGCCTCCTTGGCTTCGTCTTATCTCGAGGCCGTTTGGTTTCGTTACGCAAATCCTATGCGCAGAAAGGTCCAGCCGACAAATCGTCCTCTTTCGCCTCCCTTTTCAGTCCGGCACTGGAAGGGGGTCCTTCTTTTTTTCCGCAAAGAGAATGCCCAACGCTCCGGTCAGGCCTATCTGGAAACGCTGATTGCCGTTCTTGTCCTTCTCGTTTGCCTGTTCGGCATTCTACAAGCCGCCCTCTCCCTCGGTGGCAGAGATGTCTTGCACCATGCCGCAGCCCGTGCCGCCCGCGCAAAATCGGTCGGCTTCAACGATTGGATGGCGGAAAAGGCCGCCCGCGTCGCCGCAATTCCCGTCTCCGGAAAATTGCTCGCCGCCGATGTCGGTTGGACAACGGATGCCGGCGACGTGGCCGCATTCGAAGCCTCCCGGATTCCCGCCTATCTCGCCTCGGAAAACTACGCCCGCGCAGAACATATTCTCGACTATGAAGAATGGCGCGCCGGCACCATTCACTACAACCGGAACGGCTCCCTGTTCGGCAACGGCATCCTCGAATACTCCGTGCACCACTACGCCCCGCTGCAAATGCCGCTGGCCCGTTTCGTTTTCTCCTGGGCTTCTCTTGATGCCGATGGAATTCCGCGCATCGACATGCAGGAAACAGCCAATGCCGGTGAACACGCGTCCCTCTATTTGGAAGGATCCCGCCCGTGACGCCCCATTCGCCCGTCAGCCGCCCATCTGCCTGCAAGAAGAGGCAAGGACAGGTGCTGCTCCTTGTCCTCGTCTCCATTGTCATCCTTTGCGTTGCAGCTCTCTGGCTCGCCGATGTCCACCATATCATTCTGGCAAAGGATAAAACCCAAAACGCCGGCGATGCCGCCGCATTGGAAGCCGCACGCTGGCAGGCAACATCACTAAACCTTATCGGCGAACTCAATCTCCTCCATGCCCTCGCATTGGCACAGGGCGATTTCGTGACGTGCGATACCATCACAAACGCACAGGCCCGTATCGCTTTTGCCGGGCCCTTGACCGGGGCATGCGCGGCCCAGCAAGCCGCCAAGCTCAATGGCGCCCCCGTTCGCGAGGATTATACGCAATTCGTTCGCGACTGCGTCGACCAAGTCCGCCACGACTATGCCGCAACACTCGGCGGACAAACCGCCCTTCCCGAACCTTGGGACGGCGCCTGGGACGATTACGCCGATATGCTTCAGGCAATCGCCGACGATGGCGTTGCCGCCGGCTTCGACAACGCCCATTTCTACTCCGATCCAGAGGGCGGACACATCCTCCTGGAAGAGGCTTTCTACCGCGCCGTTCGCGGTCGGGATTGGTGCTGGTTCTACCACTACACGCCCGGCCTCCTCGAACAATACACCGATTCCTCCTGGTGGCCCGCGCTCCCGGATCCCGATTCCAATCCCCCGTCTTCCCCCGAATTGCTCGGTCTCTTCTTGCGCCCGTACACCATCCGGTTTGACACCATTCTCAATTCCGGCGAAATCCGGCAGAGCATGAAAAACGAAAACCTCGATGCACTTCCGTCATCCGCCGATGCCGATTCCACAAACCGCATTGTCCATACATGGTATTCCTACGATATGAGCCGTTGGGGCAGCTGGGAAATCATGAAAAATCCCGCATTTCCCATTGAAGGAACGCTCCGCCCGGAATACGATTACGAGGGTGCCGATGTCGTCGTTCGCGTGGAAAATACAATCGACCGACTCTCCCAACCCGATGAGGATGAAATCGTCTGGGTGTCCGCCGCAAAGCCATTTGGATATCTCGCTTCCACAGATGGCGGCGAGGCCATGCCGCCAACGCTCGTGCCGTTCGCCATCCCCGCCTATCGCGACGTCCGTCTCATCCCGCTGGACGCTTCGTCCGCCCCAGAAGGCGGTGCCTTCAATCTGCGTTGGCGCCGCCACTGCGTGCAACATCTTCCCGTCTATCTCGAAAACGGCATTCGCGACCTCTCCCCCGGCTGCCGTTATTGCCAAGCCTTGATTCTATGGGAAAAACCCGCCTTCCGGGATGCGGGCAGCCGCTGGCTCTCGACCAATAAATGGAAGTGCACCATCTCTCCCCCCGGCAATGGGGCGCACGGCGGCTCTTTCCATGCCCACTGACGGCAAGCACCTGTCCTTGGACCGGCAGCCCGAAAAACCGCAATCGCAGCATAGGAGAATGATTCCATTATGGTGGAAATCCGTTACGCACAAAAGGACGACAAAGACTTTTGGTTTCGTCTGGATTGCCATCTGCCGGAAATTGTTTTTGGACAAAAGATGCGGGATAAACGAGGTTATGTTCTCTTGGAAAACCGAGAACCGGTTGGATTGCTGCGCTATAATCTCTTTTGGGACAACACGCCGTTTTGCACCTTGCTCTTCATCGATGCGCCGTTTCAGGGAAAGGGCTATGGCTCAATGCTCCTGGAGCATTGGGAAAAGGACATGAGGTCACAGGGCTATGGTTTGCTGTTGACCTCCACGCAAGTGGACGAGCAAGCCCAGCATTTCTACCGGAAACACGGCTATAGAGATTGCGGTGGCCTTGTGATGGACATTCCGGGATATGAGCAGCCGATGGAACTGTTCCTCGCAAAAAAGCTCTAGTCCTCTCTCTCGGCTTGGCATCCCGCACACGACGTGAGTTTGCCGGGTCGGCGCTATACGCCTCCAACCGACTGTCGGGCCTCCCGACCAACTGGCTGTCGGGCCTCCCGACCAACTGGCTGTCGGGCCTCCCGACCCGCTCGTGGCGCTCGCCACTCCAAACGGCACGCGCCGTTTGGAGTGGACGTTTGAAGAAAACGCTATTTTCTACAGCCCCAATGCCGAACGGATGGCATCGACCTTGTCGAGCTTCTCCCACGGGAACAGCCCGCGCCCGAAATGCCCGCCATTGGTCGTCTGGCGATAACTCCATCCTTGCGGCTTTTTGAGCGAAAACGCCTCGATGATCATACCCGGACGGAAATCGAACAGACCGCCATCGCGAATCAGCTCCGTCGCCTTTTCCTCGTTGACGCCATGCCCCGTCCCGAAAAAAGAGAGATACAGGCTGACAGGCTTCGCCTCGCCGATCGCGTAACTGACCTGCAACTCGCAACGGTCGGCAACGCCCGCAGCAACGAGATTCTTCGCGACATACCGCGCATAGTAGGCGGCCGAACGATCGACCTTCGACGGGTCTTTGCCCGAAAAACAGCCGCCGCCATGGCCGGAGGCTCCGCCATATGTATCCACGATGATTTTACGGCCCGTCAGCCCCGAATCGCCGGCTGGCCCGCCAATCACAAAACGCCCCGTCGGATTGATGTGAAAGCGCGTCTGCGTATCGACAAGCCCCGTATCCGCCAATGTTTCGCGGGCAAAGGCTTCCAACACGCGCCGGATTTCCCCGATTTCGACCAAGTCCTCCGTTTGGTGCGAAAGCACAATATCCGCAATGCGGACGATCCGGTTCCCGTCGTAGACAACCGACACCTGCGACTTCGCGTCCGGCCGCAACCATGCAATCTTTCCCGCATGGCGTGCCTCCGTCAACTTTGCGGTCAACAAATGCGAGTAGGCAATCGGCGCCGGCATGTAATTCGGCGTCTCGTTCGTTGCATAGCCGAACATCATACCCTGATCGCCTGCTCCTTGCTCTTCGATGGCGCCGCGGTTGACCCCTTGCGCAATATCGGGCGATTGCCGCTGCAAACGATTCACATACTGAAAGGTATCCCAGCAAAAACGTTCCGCCGGACGGTCGTACCCGATATCGCGGACAACCTCGCGAGCCACTGCCTCAACATCCGGCAACTTCGATGCCGAAATCTCACCGAGATTCGCGACAAAATCCGGCCCGACAAATGTCTCGGCCGCGACATGGGCCTCGGTATCCAACGCGAGAACGGCATCGAGAATCCCATCCGAAATCTGGTCGGAAACCTTGTCGGGATGCCCTTCCGATACCGATTCGGAAGTGAAAATGTGATAGGCCATTGTGTTTCCTCTTGTTAGCTTTTGTTGTGTTGCCAGCCACCCTCGAAAAAAAAAGAAAAGCCCCCGTCAATAACAGACAGAAGCCTTCCGTTTATTTTCTTCGCCGCAGACGCTCTCTCTTGCCCGCTTGAAGCTCATCCCGAAAGATTTCGGTCTCCACCGTGGTTTTCACTCGGTTGGGGGGAACAACGTTCCACTCTTGATGACTGTTTCCGCAAGTCTATCAAATTCCACACGCTCCCCGCAACCGAAAATTGCTTTTCCCCCGGTAAACGGGGCGGATACCGACTCCTTCCAGCAACTAGTTTCTGTGGCAATAGCCATTTCCCATGGCAACGCAGGGTGTTGTGTTTGGGCGACGACCGCCGTTTGTCCAGCGACAGCCATTCCAAAGAGAACGCGCGAAAATGCTTTCAACCAATTGAAAATGGCTTGTATTTTCGAAATGGCGGGATCCTTTTTATGAGGGACAAAATCACGCAGACCTGGCCCAGCTGTCCCATGCGTTCCACTTGTCCCAATGATCGTTTGAAATATAAAATTGGAAAAACAATCGCCACGCAATGCGCGTTGTGCGTCTATGCGTCTCATGCGGCTATGCTTTCGGGCACAATGACAACGAATTGGCATACCGCGGATACAAAACACCCGCGGTTTATTCAACTTCAATAACGCCGCGGCACTTGGGATAGTTGCAACAACCGAAAAACTTCTTTCCGGTTTCGCGTGACGTGCGCAATACCATGTCGCTACCACATCGGGGACAGCGAGGGGTATCTGTTTCGGAAGCCGCTCCATGTGTTTTCTTGAGATTGTCCACATGTGCGGAGACCTGCTGCCGCGAGAGCGTTGCTTGCCAGGCAACAATCGCCTCGGCAACTTCCGGTACCTGAGAATCTTTGATGATTTGCACTGTCACCGACCGGATGTATTTGGCGACATCGCTGGCAAGGACAACGCCTTCAGGTCTTTCCGTCTTGAATGTACAACCACCGGCAAATGCGACAACTCCTTTGACATACGATTTATCAATCCCTAGATTATCGGCGATGGCACAGACATGGCGATAATTTTGCCGGAGGGGATTTTGGAATGTGCTCTTTTTCCGGTAGATCGTTTGCGTCCAAACCTTTGAAGACGCATCGGCAAAAATCCATCCGGAATAGTTTTTCGTTTCCACGGCAAAGATACCATACCGTGAGACAACGACATGATCGATCTGGGTTGTCGTTCCATCTGGTAGAGGAAGATAGACGTCATTGAGGATAATGTACGTTTGTTTTGAAAGCCCCGACTTTAATATCAACGAAACGACCCATTCGCCGATGGCACCTTTTACTTGCGGCAACCGCAACACCAGAACCAAGATTCTGATCAAGACGACTGCGCCTAATATCCACCAAATGGATGGCGGAAGATTCGCCAATACTGATTGCATTGATTTTCTCCTTACGATTTATGCCATTCTATCCGAAAAATAACGAAAAGCACAAGGACAAATAAAGAGAAAGCGATAGTAACTTGCCAATGCCCCGGAGTTTATGCAGATGTTTATAGAGGAGGGCAGACAGGAGACGGGAGTGCGGGATGGGGCTTTCCTATAAACCGTTGAAACACCAGCCGAAATCGTTATGGTAGATCATGTTGCGGGTCATACCGCCATCGATGCAGATGTTTTCGCCCGTTATGAAACCCGCTTTGTCGGATGCGAGATAGAGAACCATGTTGGCAATATCCATGGGGGTGCCGACACGTCCGGCGAAATGTTGCGTTGCATCGGGACCTTCATATTGACGAAAGGAGGTGTCGATCCATCCCGGAGAGATAGAGTTGACGCGGACTTTTCCAGCAAAGCTGGCCGCAAGCGCATGCGTGAGCGCGGCAATTCCACCTTTTGCCGCCGTGTAGCTTTCCGATTGTGGCTGGCTCATCCTGTCGCGTGAGGAGGAAATGTTGATGATTGATGCACCTGGGGCGAAGTTGTTCCGGAACAGTTTTGACAGATAGAACGGCGCGACAACGCCGACGGCTTGCGCGTATGCAAATTCTTCGTACGAGCATTCGTTGATTCCTTTGAAGAGCGGCAAGGCATTGTTGACAAGAACATCGATATACCCATTTTCGGCGATGACGTCCGCCGCAAAGCGCTCCAACGTCGTCTGGTCGGCGAGATCGCCTACGAACCACGGTCCTTGCCGGATGTCGATAATCGAAACCTTTGCACCTTCTCGACGGAAACTCTCTGCGCAGCACTTTCCGATACCTTGCGCTCCGCCTGTAATGACAACGGCCTTGTCTTTGAACATCATCCCAACCATTCCTTTCCGGCCGAAAACGCATGGGCCACGACGTCTCCCATGACGCGGTAGACGTGCGAACAGGTGTCGAAACAGATGGGTTTCATCTTTGCTACATCCGGTTTCCCGTCCGTGAGGACCTCTTCTTCCACTGCACAGTTGACGATCTTGCCAACCACGTTGCAGTTTTCTTCATTCATGGAGAGAAGCCTACATTCCAGGACGAGCGGAAGTTCATGGATGACAGGTGCATCGACAAAATGGCTTTTGACAAGTGTGAATCCGCTCTTGGCGACTTTGTCAGGCGTCTGTTTTCCGCTGACAAGTCCAAGATAATCGCATCGAGAGACGGTGTCGACGGTGCCGAATGCGACCGTAAATGCCTTTTTCGCGGCGATATTTCCCCATGTCTTGTGGGTGGTATCAATACAGATTGTGATTTCATCCTCAAGGGTAATTCCGCCCCAAGCGGCATTCATGATATCCGGGATTCCATCTTCGCCGTAGGTGGCAATCATCAAAACGGGCATCGGGAACATCCAGTTTTTGTTGCCAAAGTTCTTTTTCATGGATTCTTCTCCTTCATCCGATTCGCTCTTTTCGTAGACGTGGGTTCTCGCCGGATATCCCTAAAACCATTGTTGCGGAATCCACCGGAACCCGATCGATTGACAAAATCTTGCCATAGAAAGAATGAAAACGCAAAACCAACCGGACACTCCGTTTTCCGGACCGGTCGGGACTACTGTCGGCGGGGCGGAATCCGGAAAAAGTCTCTTCTTTTCTATTTGTCCAGCGAAAATCATGTTAGCCAATATTTTCAAGTAAAATCGAAAACCTGGGATCCAATTATCCCGGTTTTTTCGGGGTAAATTCTTCCGGACCCGGGTCAACGCCTTGCAAA
>JBJEVW010000162.1:0-3227 GCA_051884735.1 Kiritimatiellia bacterium
GGACGTCATAGTCGCTGTCCGGCGAGGCGAATCCCCATGCCCTCGATCCGCTCTCGACGGCAAAAAGAACCCGGCATCCGTGCCTGACCTCGATGCCGCGGAGTGTATCGCAAATGTTTTTTTTTTTTGCTGTCTTTCATGCCACATTCGCCGCATCATCCACGATCGCCGCGCATCCG
This sequence comes from Kiritimatiellia bacterium, assembly GCA_051884735.1. Lineage (GTDB taxonomy): Bacteria > Verrucomicrobiota > Kiritimatiellia > RFP12 > UBA3636 > JAEDLN01. The sequence continues at coordinate 180 of JBJEVW010000162.1, forward strand.
CAATCCGGTCTGGCTTCCCCATCGGTCAAACCGGGCGGATTGCGCAAAAAGCAACCGTTGGCGAAGCTGTCGCCCTGACAGCAGAAAAACACCGCCGCAAGCACACAGCCGATTGACTTGAGCCTCATTTACATTCCCCGGGATTCATTTGTTCGCATGCAGAAGCTTGCCGCCTTGATAGACATAGGTCCGGTGGCAGACGAATGTCGTAAGCCCGCGCGCCTTGATGAGATTGATTATGAAGCGCCGTTGAACAAAATCCATCATCAGATGTCTGTAGCGTATCAAAACCGCGGTCCTCGTTCAGACGGGCCTGGCAATTTGGAATCTCCGCCCCCCGCCCGCGGGGGTTTACCCAAAAGTCGAAAATCGGTAGGATTGGTATGTTCATTATCCACGAAAGAGAAAATTCGGCACGGGCCGAATGCGGAGTTCCTCATGGCGTTAAAAGAGTATACCGATCAGTCCATTCAACAGCTTTCCTCGCTTGAACATATTCGAAAGCGCTCCGGTATGTATATCGGCCGGCTTGGCGATGGTTCAGACTATAATGACGGCATCTATATCTTGCTCAAGGAAGTGCTGGACAATGCCGTCGATGAATTTATTTCCGGCTACGGAAAACGAGTCGAAATCAATGTTACGGAAGAAAGTGTCACTTGCCGCGATTACGGTCGCGGTATCCCCTTGGGAAAGGTGCGCGAATGCGTCTCCCAAATCAATACAGGCGGCAAATTCAACGACGACGTCTTCCAATTCAGTGTCGGCATGAACGGAGTCGGTACCAAGGCGGTGAACGCCCTCTCGACCCGTTTTCTGGCAAAATCCATCCGCAACGGCGAATTTGTACAAGTCGAATACGAACGGGGGGAATTCAAAGGAGAAACCAAGGGTTCAACAACCGAACGAAACGGAACCTATATCGCGTTCACCCCCGATTCCACGATTTTCAAGGGATATCGTTTCCTGACCGAGCATGTGGAGCGCAGAATGCGCCTCACCTCCTATCTGAACTCGGGTTTGGCCATTGTCCTCAATGGCACAACCTACCGCTCCGAACAGGGACTGCTGGATCTCATGAACGATGAGGTCCAGTTCGAGAAACTCTACAATCCCTTCTACTACCGGGACGCGACGCTCGAATTCTCCTTCACGCATACAAACCGCTTCAACGAAGAGTATTTTTCCTTTGTAAACGGTCAGTATACCGATGATGGCGGCACGCACCTTTCCGCCTTTAAGGAGGCGCTGGCACGCGGCGTCAACGAATTCTCGCCCAAGTCCAAGTTCGAGGCAGACGATATTCGCGAAGGCATGGTCGGCGCCGTTTCCGTCCGGCTGAAGGAACCCATGTTCGAGTCGCAAACGAAAAACAAACTCGTCAACGTGGAAATCCGGTCTGACCTGATTGCGAAAATCAAACAGCTCGTCGTCGAGATGCTCAACCGCAATCCCGCTTGCGCACAAAAAATCGTCGATAAAATCGAAGATACCCGCAAGCTGCGCAAAGAGCTGAATTCCGTCAAAAAGGCTGCTCGGGAACGGACGAAATCCGTCAGTATCCGGATTCCTCAACTCCGCGACTGCAAACAACACTACGATCCCAAAAAAGGAAAAGGTCTCGGCACCGAAATCTTCATTTGCGAAGGTCTCTCCGCCGCCGGTACGCTGACCGCCAGCCGAAAGCCCGATTTCCAGGCGGTTTTCACCTTACGCGGCAAGCCGCTCAATACCGTTGATTTGCGCCGCGACGTCCTCTATAAAAATGTCGAACTCTTCAATTTGATGTGCGCATTGGATATCGCCGATACGGTCGACTCTCTTCGGTACGAACGCGTCATTCTCGCAACCGATGCCGATGTCGATGGTTTGCATATCCGCAACTTGATGATTACCTATTTCATGCGCTTTTTCGACCGGCTCGTACGCGAGGGTCACCTCTACATTCTCGAAACCCCGCTCTTTCGCGTCCGCTCTTCCAACAAGAAAAAGGCCGACCAGAACATCTACTGCTACAACGAACAGGAACGCGACGCCGCTGTTGCCAAAATCGGCGCCTCCGCCGAAATCACCCGATTCAAGGGCTTGGGCGAAGTCTCGACCGAAGAATTCAAGGCGTTCATTGGCGAAAATATGCGCCTGACGCCGGTGGATGTCAATCACGATAACCATTTGCAAGATACGATTCAGTTCTATATGGGAGACAATACGCGTACACGCCGCCAATACATCCTTGACCATCTCGTCGTGAATCCGGAGGACGTGGTATGAAGAAAAAGTCCGATTCTCCCCAAAAACCGCCGACACGCGATATTTTCCTTCCAGGCTTTTTGGACGATATGCAAGGAACGGCGCCGGACCAACCCGCTCCGGTCTCCGCCCAAGATGAACCATTGCCGCCGCCTGCACCCGGCGAACCTGGAAGTTTTGCCGGCGAAACGCCTCCACCCCCTTCCTCAGCCTCTGAAACAGCTCCACATTCCACCCCTCCCGATGAGCATGCGGATGCCGCAAACGAAAACAAGAGCAAAGGCAACAGCAACGATGGCAATGACGACAATAACCGTCCCCCCCCTCCTGCGGATGCCTCCCCGGCCGCAGACGGCGACGATGACGCTGCTGTGCCGTCTGAACCGGAAGTCTTTGATCCGCGTTCATCCGGTCCGCTCGCGCGCGTCATGGACGACAACTTTCTCCAGTTTGCCTCCTACTCGATTTGCGATCGCGCGATTCCAACTGTCGAAGATGGCCTCAAACCCGTTCAGCGCCGGATTCTGCACACGCTGTTCGAAATGGATGACGGCCGCTTCATCAAGGTGGCAACCGTGGTCGGCCGTACCATGTTCTACCACCCGCATGGCGATCAATCTATCTACGGAGCACTCGTCAATCTCGCCAACAAACGCTATCTGATCGAGGGACAGGGAAACTTCGGCAATATCTATACAGGCGACGACGCGGCCGCTCCCCGTTATATCGAATGCCGCTTGACCGATCTAGCCCGGGAAGAAATTTTCAATCCAAAAACGACGAAATTCATTCCCAGCT
>JBJEVW010000163.1:0-13368 GCA_051884735.1 Kiritimatiellia bacterium
TCTCCAACGTCCTGGACTATCGCGTGAAATAAGACGGAGGCATTACCATGGATTTCGAATTTGAAAAGAGCTTGCAGCCGTTGCGCGACCAAATCGCCGAACTGGAGGCGAAATCGGCCGACGGAAATGCCGCCGACAACGAACACTTGGCAAAACTCCATCGCCAGCTGGAGGCCGAATTGGCCAAACTCTACCAGAACCTTTCCCCTTGGGATATCGTGCAGGTCGCCCGCCATCCAGGACGCCCCACATGCCGCCAATACGCCGAAAAAATGTGCGATGAATTCATCGAACTGCACGGCGATCGCGTCTTCGGCGACGATCCCGCCATCATCGGCGGTCTCGCCCGTATCGGAAAAACCCGCTTCGTCTTGATCGGACACCAAAAAGGTTCCACGACCGAAGAACGCATGGCTTGCCGTTTCGGCATGGCAAACCCGGAAGGCTATCGCAAGGCGATTCGCTTGATGCACCTGGCCGAAAAATTCGGCATTCCCGTTGTCACGCTCGTCGATACATCCGGCGCCTTTCCCGGCCTTGACGCGGAGGAACGCGGCCAGGCGGAAGCCATCGGCCGCAATCTCATGGAAATGGCCGATCTCCGGACGCCCATCTTGACCATCGTCACTGGCGAAGGAGGCTCCGGCGGTGCCATCGGCATCGCCGTCGGCGATCGTATCCTTATGATGGAATTCGCCGTCTACTCGGTCATTTCACCCGAAGGTTGCGCTTCCATCCTCTGGCGCGACGGCTCGAAAGCCCCCGAAGCGGCCGAGGCGCTCCACATCACCTCCCACGATCTTGCGAAACTCAAGGTGATTGATGGCGTCATCCCGGAACCGACCGGCGGTGCCCATACCAATCCCGAACAGACCATCGCCAATGTTCGCGCGGCGATCCTCAAGAATCTCAAATCTCTCGCCTCCCTCCCCGGCGGCGATCGCCTCGTCGAGGCTCGCTATCGCAAATTCGCCGCAATGGGTCGCTTCGACAAGAAAAACGCCATCCGGATCGACTAATCCTTATCAACTCTTTACTCTCGGGCTTTTTGCCCCTATGGAATCCATCCTATGAAGAAAGCTAAAGCTGCACCGAAAAAGGCTCCCGCCGCCGCTCCCCAGCGTATCTCTGTCGTGGATGACGCGCTCCTGCTCTCCAACCGCCCCGCACTGCGCATCACGGATACCACCCTCCGCGATGCCCCCCAGTCCCTCTGGGCAACCCGTATCCGGACGTCCGATATCCTCGAAATCATCGATACCATCGACCAGGCCGGTTACTATTCGATCGAATGCTGGGGCGGTGCGACTTTCGATGTCTGCCTCCGCTTCCTCCGCGAAAATCCATGGGAGCGCCTCCGCTCCATCAAGGCCCACTGCAAGAATACGCCGCTCCAAATGCTGATCCGCGGCCAAAACGTCCTCGGCTACCGCAACTACCCGGATGACCTCCTGGAGCGCTTTATTGCCCTGGCCGCCAGCAACGGCATGGATATCTTCCGTACCTTCGACGCACTCAACGACAATCGCAATATCGAAAAGTCCGTCAAGTGCATCAAAAAGTACGGCGCGCACGCGCAGGGTACCATCTGCTACACGGTATCCCCCGTCCATACCATCGACGAATACATCCGGATCGCCAAGGAACAGGAACAGATGGGCGTCGATTCCATCTGCATCAAGGATATGGCCGGCATCCTCGCGCCGCTCGAGGCTCGCCGCCTCGTCGCCGCCCTGTCCAAGCAAATCACCATTCCTATCCAGGTCCACTCCCACTCGACCTCCGGCATGGCGACGTCCGCTTACCTCGCCTCCGTCCTCGCCGGCGCCGGCGCCATCGACTGCTCGGTTTCCTCCATGGCCGGATTCTCCGCCCAGCCTCCCGTCGAAACCATCGTTTCCATGTTCGCCGATACCGATGTCGCCCCTAAAATCGACCTCGACAAAATCCGCGAAATCAACACCTACTTCAAAGGCCTTCGCCCGCTCCGCGCGCCCTCGACCGGCATGAAGGAAATCATCGATCCGGGCATCCTCGTCCATAAAATCCCCGGCGGCATGATTTCCAATCTCCGCTCCCAGCTTGATCAGCAGGGTGCCCTCGATCGCCTCCCCGAAGTCATGGACGAGGTGCCGCGCGTCCGCGCCGATATGGGCTACCCGCCGCTCGTCACCCCGACATCCCAAATCATCGGCGTCCAAGCCGTTTTGAATGTCCTCGCCGGCAAACGCTACGAAATGGTTTCCCAGGAAACCCGCAACTACGTCAAGGGTCAGTACGGCCGCTCCCCCGCCCCCATCCAGAAGGATGTCGCCAAGAAGATTCTCGGCAAGGAAAAGACCATTACATGCCGCCCCGCCGACTTGCTCGAACCGATGCTCCCGCATGCCGTCGATGCCGTTCCGCCCGAACTCATCAAGAGCGAGGAAGACATCATCTCCTACTGCCTCTTCCAGGAGCCCGCGCTTTCCTACTTCAAATGGCGCGCCACGCCGCCCGCCGCCCGTCCTCCCATCCCCGCCGATGAGGAAGAACGCAAGCGCCGCGTCGATTCCGCCCCCAAGGCATTGCCTGCACAGCCGCTCATGGCCGCCTCCGACTACACGTCGCTCGAAGGTTTGCTCTCGACCGTCAAACAACTCGGCATCACCGAACTGACGGTGCGCCGCGGCAATGTCAACGTCGAGCTCCGCAATGCCGCCTCCACCCCCGCCGCCACCAAGATCGTGCCGGCCGCCACCGAGGAAAATACGGTTTCCGATAGCTCGGCTCTAGAAACACCCCCCGTCGCCGTCCCCGAAGACGAGGGCGAGACGCTCAAGGCTCCCTTCACCGGTACCTTCTACCGCGCCAACGGCCTCAATGCCCCCAACCTCATCGAGGAAGGCACCGAAGCCAAGGCCGGAACCGTCATCTGCCTCATCGAGGCCATGAAGATGTTCAACCCCATCAAGGTCGAGAAGGATACCAAAATCATCCGCTTCCTCCTGAAGCCCGGCGAAACCGTGCAGAAGGGCGCCCCCTACGCTGTCGTCAAGACAAAATAACGAGGCGACCCCTTCCCATCGGTACCGCGCTCGCGGATTCGAAAGCCTTTCCCATCCGCAGCCCACGGACGGCCCGCCTCCTTTAAGCGGTCCGTCCGTTTTCTTTTCCTTTCCATAACTTCTTCCGCCGCCCCCCCGCGGCATCCGGATATGCTGCACCTTTCCCACCTCTTTTCCAACGGCAATCTGTGGGTGCTCCCCCTCCCCGATGGCTCCTATCAGACACGATTCCGCTTCGCGAGCCTCGAACCGCCGGAAAACAACCCCGGAATCTACGAAACCGAGACCCCGCCCGTCGAGGGCGCCATCCTCGTCAACTACCGGAAACTCTACGCACATGTCCCTGAAGCGGAAATGCTCGCAATCGCACGGAGCCGCGGTCTTCTGCAATGGCGCCTCGACAACCGCCGCTGCGGACGCTGCGGAACCTCCCTCGATCGATCCCGCACACCCGGCGATTATGCGATGGTTTGCCCAGCCTGCGGCGCGCAAATCTATCCGCGGATTTCCCCCGCTGTCATTACCTTGATTACCCGCGGCGATGAAGTCCTGCTCGAACACAATATGCAATACGGATACCCGTACGGCACGCTCGTCGCCGGCTATGTCGAACCCGGCGAAACCGCCGAACAGGCCGTCGCTCGCGAAGCATTCGAGGAAACCGGCATCCGGCTCAAAAACATCCGTTACATTGCATCCCAACCTTGGCCATTCCCCGCCTCGCTCATGCTCGGGTTCCGGGCCGAATACGAAAGCGGCGAACTCAAGCCGGATGGAAAGGAAATCGACCGCTGCTCATTCTTCCCGAAATCAGCCCTTCCCGAAATCCCGCCGCCGCCTTCCATCGCACGCCGCTTGCTTGATGCGTGGATTCGTGGTGAAATATAGCCGCCGCAACGTAGCACGATTCCCCCCTCTTCCCCATTTTCCATGAAAAACGCCCAAATCTACGGCTCCCCCGGCATTCGTGTCCGAATGCTTGGCCTTGCCGCTATCTACTGGCCCTACCTCCTCTTCCTGCTCCTGATTGGCTGGATGCTCGGTTGCATTGTCCCAATCGAAATTCCATCTCCTGTCGCCGCTCTCATTCTGCTCGTCATCGCATTTCTCTGCTGGTTCCTCTCCAAATCCTGCTCCCATCGCTTCAGCCTCTTCATGAAGGGTGCACGCGGCGAGGAACTCGTGGCACAGCAACTCGCTTTCCTGCCTTCCGGTTGGAGCGTGATTCACAGCGTGCCGAGAAGCGGCATTCTCTACGGCGGCGGCGATTACGATCATGTCGTGGTCGCTCCCGGCGCAATCTATGTGATCGAAACCAAAAACTGGTCCGGCCCCGTAACCATCGAAAATGGCAACGTCTACGTCGGCGGTCGCCCTACTTCCCACTCCCCAATCGCTCAAGCCCGCCAAGAGGCAATCGATCTGGCCGCCTCCCTTCAGGATATCATCCCGCAAGCTCTTCCCGTCACCGGAATCGTCTGCTTCGCAAGCAATGGTCTCGTGGAAGACTGCGTTCGCGTCGATGATACCGCCGTCTGCAACCTGCGTGTCCTCTGCGACGTCTTGCGCAACGGCAAGTATCCGCCCATCGACGAAAACCACCGCTCCCTCATCATCGATCGACTCCTCTCCGCCAGCCGCTAACCCCCCATGCAAAGTTTTTCCGACCGGTTTCGCGAAAATTTCCCGCCCGATACTTCCGTCTTGATCGTTGCGGATCTCGACTCCTGGAATCTCGCCGGGCGGGAAGTCTACGGTGAACTCCGGAACGCCGGCGTTCCGGTCGCCAAACCCTGCGTCTTCGAAACCGAGCCCGCACTCTCCCTCGCCGCTCAAACCAGAATTCTCGACGCACTCTCTCCCCTCCCCAAAACGCAACCGCGCGCCATCCTCGCTGTCGGCGGCGGCCGTCTCGCCGATCTCGCCAAATGCGCCGCAACCGCGGCCTTCTGCTCCTACGCCATCTACATCACCATCCCCGATACCGATTCCCTCGCTTCTCCATACCTGACCGACGAAATCGCCGCCCTCCCGCTTCTCCGGCATTCCCCGTTTCGCCCCCTTGCCCCCGTCTTTACGTACGCCGATCCCGCCCGGATCCTCTACGCCCCCGGCAAAGGCCGCTCCGCCGGATACGGCGACCTCTTCGGAAAATTCACCGCCGGTGCCGATTGGATCCTCGCCGAAGCCGTCACCGAAACCGATCCAATCCCCCAAAAAGCGTGGGAAATCCTCCAAAACGGCCTGACCGATTGGACCATCCACCCCAAAGAGCTTTCCCAAAACGATCCTTCCGCCAACGAGGCTCTCCTCACCGGACTCCTCGCCGCCGGCGCTTCCGCCGCCCTGGCACGCTCCAAACGCCCCTGCGAAGGCGCTGAACACCTTTTCGCCCAGACATGGGCCATGTCCGCAGCCGGAAAACAAATTCCGCATGGACACCTCGTCGCGCTCGGTACGCTCTGCTCCCTTGCCTTCTATGTTACGCTTTTCAAATACGAATTTTCCGCTCATTCCATTCCGGACGCTCTCGCAACATACCCCACCTGGAACGAACGCGAACCCCTGATCTGCTCCCTCCTCCCGGACTCTCCCCTCCGCCACCTGGCTCTCGCCGAATCCCGCGCGAAACACCTTTCTCCCGAAGCCCTCGCCGATCGCCTGCGCCATCTAGCTTCCATCTGGCCCGATTTGCGCGACCGCCTGTCCCGCCAGCTCATGTACTTTCCCCGGATGAGAGCCATGCTGCTGTGCGCAGAATGCCCGATCACCCCCGCCGATATCGGCTTTTCCCCCGCACGCCTCGCCGCTTCCGCCATCGTGGCGCAAATGCTCTCGCGCCGCTATTCCGTGCTCGATTTCGCATACGAAACCGGCACGTTCGCCGCTTGTATCGCATCGCTCCAGGATGCTTTCGAAATCGATGACGCCAAAACCGGAAAATCAATGCTCTAATCGCTTTCGTCCAATCGTCCGCCCCCTCGTACGCAAATGCGCCGCCCATGCCTCGCATGGACGGCGCATCGTCGATTCCGCCTCGGCCGCCACGGCCAAACCAATCACTCGGACGCCGCTTCCGCTTTCTCGCTTTTGGCGCTTTGGAATTGCACCTGCGGCGTCTTCGCTCTCTCTTCTTTCTTGCGCCGCAAATCATACTCCAGATAGGCGCCGACTTCCTGCAGACGTTTGATTTTCTCCGGAATTCCCTCGCGCTTGTAGAGCAACGCCTCCCGCGCATCCGAATATTTCTGCATCGCCGCATTCACCTCCGCAGCACCCGCGCCACGCAACGAAAGCCGTTGCGGCTCGGCCTTTAACTCCGCCAAGGATGGATCTTCGCCGCATTCTTCCCGGGCGATCGATATTTCCCGCATCAGATTCCGCAACTCGATCCGCAAATACCGCCGCTCATACTCCGTCAACAAATCCGGCACCTTCGACGCCGCTCCGGTCGGAATTTCCGGACGCGAAATCGCATGCGTCTCCGGTGCAGAAAAAAACGCCGGCAACATAAAAAGCACAAGCAGCATCCTCTTTGTCGATTTTCGCATCGCCTCATCCTTTCAACTCAAAGTTTACCGTCACCGTCGGATTCGCCCGGATGAACCGGTCCGTCAAATGCCGGAAAGACCGCACCGCACGGGCCGCCGACAACACCGATTGGTCCAAAACCGGATTCCCGGAACTGGTTTGCAAACGCACATCCCGGATAACACCGCCCGCCCCGATCGAAATCTCGATGACCGGCGCGCGTTGCCCGATGGCCGATGTGTCGGGACGAATCCACGCATTGTACAGCTGATCGCGAATCAAAACGAGGCAACGCTCGTTCTCCGTTGCCGGAATCGAAGTCGTCTCCGCCGGACGCGCCCCCCTCTCCATCAATTTGCGAATCTCGTCATCCGTCAATTTCGGCCCCTTGATATCAATCGATCGCTTGATTTCCCGATTCTTGATTTTCGAGGTTTCGGGCGGCTTTACAATCACGCGCTCCCTCTTTTCCGGCTTGCGTTCGACAATTTTCTTGCTGATCTGGATTTCACGCTTCTTCTTTGGTGGCTTCTTCTCCTCCGGAAGCAAATCCGGATCCGGCTTCGGCGCTTCCTCGACCTTCGGCTGCTCGTTCTTCGCCGGATTCTCCTCCGGCTTCTTTTCCTCCTCCATCGGAGGCACCGCAACCGTGAAATCCGTCAGAATGTCGATTTCCTTCTGCTCCGGCTTCCGGAATGTCGCCACACTGGCCACCACAATCGCAGTCAAAAGCACAACATGAAAAATCCCGGAATACAGAAGCCTGCGCTTCAACACACGCTTCTCCTGCTCCTCTTCTTCCGGGGTTTGTTCGATTTTCGGCGAATACAACTGCATGCGCGGATGATATCACAAATCATCCCGCTTCGCACCAGCTTCTCGTTTTGCGCCGTTCCCCTGCCCGCAACGTTTAGCATGCCGCGGTTCATCGCCCGTGGCGCCTCGCAACTGGCTGTCGGGATTCCCGACCCCGCTGTGGCTTACCGCTCCGGATGCGGCAAACGCAAACCGGGATTCCGTTTCGCCAATCGGCGAAGCGCCTTTTCGGTGAGCCGCGGATCTTCCAGAAAATGACATTCCATGTCGCCGGAATAGAATACCCGATCGCGCCGTACCACCATCTCCGCTTCCTCGCAAAGCTGCGGATCTCCCGTAAAAAGAAATCCCCGATAGCCATCGACAGCCGCCTGGGCAAAAAAGGCGCCCACACTGCGATAGGTCTCGAGAAGGGTGGCAGAATCGCCGCCCATGCGCCCGCCATACGGTGGATTGAGAATCGCTACACCATCCGTGGCCGGCGGATGCGGCGAACAGAAAACATCGCAGCATTCCGTGCGCAACTTGTCCGTCACCTCGGCAATCGCCGCATTCGTATTCGTGGCCTCTACCATGCGTTGATCCAAATCGGAGGCATAGGCAACAGCCTGCGTATCGCGACTCTCCAAAAACCGCTTGAGCGCCTCGGAACGGAGATCGGTCCACAACGTCGGCTCGAAACAGCTGAAATGCATGAACGAGAAATTCTCCCGGAAAAGAGCCGGTGGACGGTTTTGCGCAATCCAGAGCGCTTCTATCGCCAATGTGCCACAACCGCACATCGGATTGAGAAAGGGCGACTGGCGATTCCATCCGGAAGCCAAAACCAACGCCGCCGCCAACGATTCGCGCATCGGCGCATCCGAAGAAATGTTGCGGTAACCGCGGAAGGAGAGCGATTCGCCCGTCGTGTCAAGATAAATCGTGGCTTGCGTGCCAATCCAAAAAAGGAAAATGCACGCATCCGTGCGGTCATGCCCGGAATTCGGCCGACGCCCGAAACGCCCGCGCATCCGGTCGGCAATCGCATCCTTCAAAACCAATGAGGCAATCTGGTCATTGCGGATCGTCGGATTGCGTATGGTCCGGTCAATCGAAAAATAGCCATCCGGATCCAGATAACGCTCCCACGGAATCTGCGAGGCTTCCGTGTAGAGATCGTCTTTGTTGCGACAACGGAATTTGTCGAGCGCATAAAGAACGCGATGACCCGTGCGAAGATGGAGATTCAATCGCATGCAATCCTGGAGCGTCCCTTCCGTTTCGACATAAGAATCGGACACGGTATGGACGCGAAACCCGAGATCGAAAAGCTCCTGCGCAAGAACCGGTGCCACTCCAAAGGAGCAGGTTACGACAAGAAGACTTTTCTCGTCTTGAAAAATAGAAGCCATTTTGTTGAGCCGGCAAGACGCGGCCGAAAAGGACATGGATGAGAGAAAGAACAGATTGCAAAAAGGAACATGCAAGGGCAGACAGACAGGCCGCCATCAGTGGGTGCGCTGCGCCATCAATCCGCCGGCAAGGAGAATCTCGCGCTGACGGTCCGAAAGCACACACCGGACACGGAACTTCCGCCCCGTGCGACCATTGCACACCGTTGCCACTCCGGTCGTGCGGAGCGCCTCGGCAAGTCCTTCGAAGAAAAGCGGATCGTCTTTTTCCAGCCCATCGTAATCGGATCCATCCTCAAACAGGAAAGGAATGACGCCGAAGTTGATGAGATTGGCCGCATGAATCCGTTCGATCGTTTTGGCCAATACCGCACGGACGCCGAGAAACATCGGGCAAAGCGCCGCATGCTCGCGGGAAGAGCCTTGCCCATAGCTGTCGCCGGCGACAATGATGTTGCCAATGCCGGCATCGCGATTCTTCAAACAACGGTCATGGAAGGTCGAATCGACGCTCTCGAAAACAAACTGCGCATATTTCGGAACGTTCGAACGATACTTGAGACGCGCTCCGGCCGGCATGATGTGGTCGGTCGTAATCTTGTCGCCGACCTTGATCGAGACAACCCCGTTCAAATCCTCTGGAATTGCAACACCGCTCGGCACCGTGCCAATGTTCGGCCCGCGCACAATCGGACAATCCGGAACGCCTTTGCCAGCCGTTTCGCGAAACAGGAACATCGAATCGTCAATGACAAAATGCTCCGGAAAACGGACGGGCGGCGTTTCCAATGCCATCGGGTCGGAAACGGCTCCCGTCAATGCGGCGGCAACCGCAGACTCGGGGGAAACAAGATAGACTTGAGCCGATTTCGTGCCGGAACGCCCCTCGAAATTGCGGTTCGAAGTGCGCAGCGAAACCGCATTCGTGCCCGGCGACTGGTGATTGCCGATGCAGAAGCCGCACGCATTCTCCAAAATGCGGGCACCCGCTTCGACAAGATGCCGGAAAAGCCCTTCCCGCATCAATTCAAGCACAACTTGACGGGATCCCGCCGCCACGCCAAACGAAACGGATGGATGGATTTTCTTGCCTTTGAGCAAAAGGGCAACCGTCTTCAAATCGCGATACGACGAATTCGTGCAGGAACCCACCAGTACTTGCTGCACCGGCATCCCGGCAAGCTTCCGGATCGTGGAAACATTGCCCGGATTGTGCGGACAGGCCGCCATCGGCTCGACTTTCGAAAGGTCGATTTCAAAGGTTTCTTCGTAGGTCGAATCCGAATCCGGATCCGCCGCCAGCGGCGCCCACTGCTCCTCGCGTCCCTGCGCGCGCAAAAACCGCCGCGTCTCTTCATCGGACGGAAAGACGGAGGTGGTGACCCCCAACTCCGTTCCCATGTTCGTAATGGTCGCACGCGAGGGAACATCCAATGTCGCGACACCCGGACCGGCATACTCCATGACCCGTCCGACATTTCCGGAAGAACCGTACTTGGCCAAAACCGTCAGAATGACGTCTTTCGCCGAAACGCCGGGACGCAACTCGTTGGTCAACCAAATGCGCACAACACGCGGACACGTGATGTAATAGGGGCGCCCCGCCATGGCACACGCAACGTCAAGACCGCCCGCACCCATGGCAAGCATCCCAATGCCGCCGCCCGTGGGCGTGTGGGAATCCGACCCGATCAGCGTCTTTCCGGGAACGCCAAAACGCTCGAGATGCAACTGGTGGCAAATGCCATTGCCGGCTCTCGAAAAAACAATGCCGTACCGCTGCGCATTCGACTGCAGATAGGCATGATCGTCTGCATTTTCAAAGCCGATTTGAACGGTGTTGTGATCGACATACGAAACCGACAACTCGGTTTGCACATGGTCGCAACCCATCTGCTCGAATTGCAGATAAGCCATCGTTCCTGTGGCATCCTGCGTCAGCGTTTGGTCGATTCGAAGCGCAATTTCGTTTCCGGCCTCCAAGGTGCCGGAAACAAGGTGGGAAGAAAGGAGTTTGTAGACAAGGTTCATGCGCCAATCCTACCGAAATCCGCTTTTCCATGCAATCAAAACCAATACACACCCTTATCCCGGAAAAATCCGGGATAAATGATCCCAGGTTTTCAATTTCGCTTGAAAATACTAGCGAAAAAAGATTTTCGCTAGACAAAAAAGGAGAGACTTTTTTCCGGATTCCGCCATCATGGCGACGATCAACGCCCGAATAAAACACCGCACGGGTTATTTGTTTCACCAATCTCTGCGTTCTCTGCGCGACATTCTCTTCGCGAGGCTAAGCCATTGCGCACGCAAAGCCGAACGCGCATTACTCTGCGATGCGAGCCGGGAGGCCCGGCGGCCAAGCAGCGCGCCCTTCCGCCCATGCCGCTCCATCGAACACGCCCGTGCAAACCTCGCCGCCACACGCACATCCCTCCCGCGTCAGCGCCGCCCCGCACACGCGCCGCCAACCTGCGCATCTGCGTATACGCGAGATTTCGTTTAACCACTTGGAAAAATCTGCGGCATTTTTGCGAGACGGAGAAAATCGATCGAGCCTTTGTTGACAAGGGTGTGTCTCATTTTCGGAATCATCCCGCCCCGAAAAACCGGGATAAGGGTGGATTAAACCGCAACGCCATTCCCGGTTTGATCGCCCTTTCGCACATCCGTAGAAATACGGTGTTTCGTGTTCCTTCCGAAAAAACAGCGGCAGGGCGGCAATCGCTTCTCTCATGGCTCCGATTTCCATAATGGGGCAACGACATCCAACCCAATGACAGAAACCCGGACAACGATCCGGTAGTCACGAAATTTATGGTAAAGAGTTTGTGCAAGGGAAGATGGGGGGATGGAACATATCCAAGTGTCTGGAGGACTGTCCGGAGACGGTATGCCAAAATGGCGTGTTTTCTCGAGAATATCCGGATTTGAAAGAGCTTTCTCCCAAAAGGGTTCGACTGGTCCTTTGGGCGTGTTTCTCAAGGCGACCAGACGCGGTTCTTCGTTTTGGCAGCACAAAACAAAGAAACCCGATGTCGAAAGCGGAAAAGAATCCGGGATTTTTCCAGAAGGACACTCTAGTCCCTCCCGGGGAACGGGTTCCCATCCTTGGTTCGTCCAATGGAAAGACGTCCAAAGAAGCAGTCCATCGGAAAGAGGGCGTGCCGAATCCGCGACGAACGCATGGACGATATCGCCCTTTGCGTCACGATCGAAAACGAATTTCACCATTTCCGGAATTTTGGAATGGAAATGCTCGAGGAGTGTTTTTCGCAAGGAAACAAGACGGGGACTGTCGGCTTTTGTCGGGAACTTGTCTAGATTGTTTGCACCAAGCGAAGATGGTTTGCCGGCATAATGAAGAATGTAGTACTTCCATTTCTGGGTTTTCCAAAGACCATTGTCATAACGTTCTGCCCCCCACCAATCAGCTACAGGTTCGATAGAATGGAAGTCGGAATCGAGAAGCAGTTCCGCAAAGGTACCGGAAAGCGTTCTTTTCCTGACGGTCTGTCCATCTAGGGTGAATACGGATACGGGATAGGGCTGGCAATATCCGGAAAGATCTAGTCCATCACGGAAAAAACGGGCGTTCAGGACGGATAAATCAACAGACCCGCTATTTCTTTGCACACGAAACCATTGGAATGTATAGCAAGTGTCAATTCCTTCGCCACATTCGTAAGGGGTTTCTTTATCAATCCGAATCGGCAAAAACGATCCGCCGGTCTGAAATGAACCGAGTTGGCAGATGAAGAAGGGAGGAGTGTTTGTGTTGAAATGATGACAGAAGTAAGTGAACCAACCGGAAATATCAACGAAATCATAATACTCCAAGGATTTCATTTCCTCTGGAGAAAGCTGTTCCGCAACGATGTTGTCGGTTGCCAGTACCGCAAGAACCGATAGCGTCAATTTGAGTTTCCTCAGCAGATTATTCTTTGGTTTGTTCATTGTTTTGCATCCTGACCATTTCTTGCGCAATACGGTGCGCATATTGGTTGTTATTGTCATAAAAGAGCCATCCTTTCTCGGTAGAGAACACCAACGGAGAAGCAAACCGATATCCTGCCGCAACAGAAGCCGGAACCCCATTTGTCCCATTGTATAGAACGACTTCGCTCCACTCTATCGGTTGTAGTGAGACAGACGGATATTCTGGCAAGGAGAACTCGAATGTCGGCTCCGACCACTGCGCGGTTTGACCATACTCTTTTCTGAATCTGGAAACAAAAGACAATGCCATAGAGGATTTTTCCCGCAACACTCCATTCACGAGATTGACATTTGTTTTCCAATTCCAGACTTCATCAGTCGTTATGGTTTTATCTCCTTCTGATCCTGTGCGGTCGATTTGCGAAATCCCCCACCCGCCCGGATATCCATAATTTGGAAGTTCGGTCAATTTGGCGCCTGAATTGAATTGGTTGAACAAGTATTTTCTCTGACGGGTTTCATGTCGAAGAATGGGAAGGGCAATGCGTTGAAAGCGTTGTTCCAAATGGGTTCCAAGATACGAAATGACATCTGCGTCCAAGGGATTTTTGCCGCGAATGAAATGGGAAACACTTCCGGAT
>JBJEVW010000164.1:0-3171 GCA_051884735.1 Kiritimatiellia bacterium
AGACCATCCGCTGCGACACAGCGCCTGGCTGTCCTTCATGAGCAAGCGGCTCAGGTTGGCAAAGGATTTGTTAAAAGATACAGGTGTCATCTTTATGTCGATCAATGAGGATGAATACGCAAATCTAAGACTACTGTCGGATAGCGTTTTTGGAGAGGCAAATTACATTACGACCTTCACAATTAAGGTTAGGCATGAAGATAGAATTCTTAAGGGGGATAAGCCTATTCACGAGACGACGGAATTTTTGCTGATGTATCAGAAGTCGGCGCAATTTCGGATACAGAAAAGGGCGGTGGACAATTCTAAGCCGTCAGAATATCGATACGCTGTCGAAGAGTTGATAGCAAATCCAGAAAAGATGGACATGGGAGGTCGAATTGTCGAGGTGTTTCAGCCTGGACAATACAAAATCGTGGAGAAGGAACCAGCGTTTTCAAACTTGAAGAAGATCAACATCCGAGGGTCAATCAAGACGGGGCACAGTTCAGGGCGATTCCACATGACCTATCTTGAGCCGCTGAAAGACAAGTTTAGTGTCCTTTATAAGGTTCCAAACATCGGAGACGATGGCTTGGGGTATCGTTATTTTATTTCCCGTGCAAGTGCGAAAATGGCCAATGGTTCGTACTTCCAGGGAGCGCCGTTGAATCGAAAGGATGTTAGGGAGATCCCTTATCCAAATTACTTCGACTTTGAAGGCGACTTCAATGATGTCGGCACTGAAGGTGGCGTGGCGTTCGATGGTGGCAAGAAACCGATAGAATTCATTAAGGCGATGCTGAAAATCGCCACAGCGAAGAAGGATGTCGTTGTCCTTGATTTCTTTGCGGGAAGTGGATCTACAATGCATGCCGTTGCGTCGCTAAATGAAGACGGAGGAAACAGGTGTGCGATTGGTGTACAGAACGCCGAAAAGACATATGAAATTAAGAATGGGGAAATGGTGGCGTTGAAGGGGTGTGAAAATGCATTCAATGCTGGGTTTATGCGGATTGTGGACATTACTCATAAACGGTGTGCGAATGCAATAAGAGGTTATCGGAGCGCAAAGGGAGAAGAGCATTCTGCGCTTGGAGGCAGCCTGAAATATTACAAAACCGATTTCGTTGGTAAGCACAGCAGTGCGGAGGCGTTGGACGAGGATCGTTCGGCACTGGCGGCGAAGGCGGGCGCGTTGCTGGCGATGGCCGAGGAGACGTTGGAGGGTGAGAAGATGTCCGCGAAGGCGGCGAAGTTCTGGCAGCATTTCTCCAATGGTGCGCATCGTCATACGATGATCTACTTCTCGGATGATTTGAGAGGTTTTGCGTCCCTCGTTGCTAAGGCAGAACAAGTTCGTGCGAAGGACAAGGCGGCAAAGATCGCGGTCTATGTCTTTGCCATCGGGAGTGTGGAGGGCTTCGAGAATGAGTTCGATGATATGCGACACATCACGCTCAAGCCAATCCCCGAACCGATCCTTGCCATTTACAAGGCCATCAACGGAGACTGAGACATGAAGATCATCGGATTTCAGACCAAGGCCATTGAGGAACTTGCGACGACCTTCAAGTCGTTGTGGTACGCGCCGGGTTCGCGTTTGCCGCTTGTGTTCAAGGCACCGACGGGAAGCGGCAAGACGTTCATGGTCACGAGTTTCGTTCATGGACTTGGTTCCGCAACGAGTTTCGACGACGACATCGCGTGGATTTGGATTACCTTTTCCGAAGAGCTGGCGATGCAGAGCAAGGGAAAGTTCTCGGATTACTTCTATCCGAACGCAGGACGTCGCCTGCTGACGGCGGCAGATTTCTCCGAAGGTGTTTTGCGGCGCAACGACGTACTGTTCATCAATTGGCAAAAGCTGGTCGCCAAGAATGCGAAGGATCGCGTGTTGCGACGTCCGGCGGAGGGCGAGCCTCAGAAGGAGAGCGGATGCTATTTCGAGGATGTCATCGAGGCAACGCACGCGGCGGGGCGGAAAATCGCGCTCGTTATTGATGAGAGCCACAAGAATGTGACGTCGCTTGCGCTTGACACGGTCATCGGCCCGATCAACCCCAAGGTCGTGGTCAAGGTTTCGGCAACGCCGGAATGCGTTCCAAGCGCCGAAGACATCGAGGACGGTAAGGCAGGGTATGTGCGCGTGAAGCGGCAGGATGTCGTTGCCGCGGGGCTGATCAAGGAGGCGATCGTCTCGCAGACCGAGGACGAGCTGAAGACGGGCTCTGACGAGCAAGACCTCGATCATAAGATGCTGGATCTTGCGATGAAACGTCGTATGGCGTTGGCGCATAAATGGAAGGAGGCAGGGAGTGACGTCAAGCCGTTGGTTCTTATCCAGTTGCCGGATGATGATAGTGACCTGAAGGCGCAAGGTGTGCCGACGAAGGAGGAGGTCGTAGCGGCGTATTTGACGTCGCATGGCGTCGCAGAAGAGAAAATCGCCTATTGGTTCGACAAGAAAAAAAGCGATTCGCTGGTGACGATCACGGAAAATACGTCGCCTGTCGAGTATCTTCTTTTCAAGTATGCGGCGGGAACGGGTTGGGATTGTCCGCGTGCGCAGGTGCTCGTGATGTTCAGGGAGATCGACTCTCCGACGTTCAGGATACAGACATTGGGACGTATTCTTCGCAATCCGGAACCGGAAATGGATTTGTTGAGGTTTCCTGATTTGCGGCTGGGCTATCTCTATACGAACTACTCGCGAAATATGATCGAGACATCTCCCAATAAGCCGGATAGTCCGCTCCTGACGCGGCACGCAAATCTGATTTCGCGTTTGGCAAATCAGATTGGTGAGGGCGAGGACGGATATGTCGTAGATGCGAGCATGACAAGCGAGTTCATCTCCCGCGTCGATTACGGAGATCTAGGGAAGGCGAGCGCATTCCAGGGGTCGTTCGTGGCGTCAATGGACAAGTGGTTTGGCTTAACGCAAGATGACATGATGGGGGCGAGAACTGCGAAGTTGTCAGCGAAAGGAATTGATGTAACGCCTTCGTTGCAGAAGGGAATGATTGCTGGAGCGGCGTGGCGTTCCGATGCTCCTGAGGGAGCAGATGGCGGCGGCATTGATGTTCAGGACGAGGTGTCGGCCAATGATGCTGAAAAGGATTTTACGCGGGCCTGTGCGCAACTTCTTGCCGAACAAACCGAACAGGCTGCAATGGTGACGAACATTGC
>JBJEVW010000165.1:0-13226 GCA_051884735.1 Kiritimatiellia bacterium
TTCCCCTTGGGAGGTTCAGGGGGCAGGGGGATGGCCGGAAACGGAGATGCGCCCAGTCCGGTGGAGGCGGTGGCGGACGTGCGTAATTTTTGATAGGATTCCCGCAATTTGGCACACATCTATTTCCACGAAGGCACACTATGGTACGAGATGACATCAAAAAGGTGATGATTATCGGCTCCGGCCCCATTGTCATTGGGCAAGCCTGCGAGTTTGACTAT
Source organism: Kiritimatiellia bacterium (assembly GCA_051884735.1). Lineage (GTDB taxonomy): Bacteria > Verrucomicrobiota > Kiritimatiellia > RFP12 > UBA3636 > JAEDLN01. Next base: position 222 of record JBJEVW010000165.1, read on the forward strand.
TCCGGAACGCAAGCCTGCAAGGCGCTTCGAGAATGCGGGTACAAAATCGTTCTGGTGAATTCCAATCCGGCGACCATCATGACGGACCCCGTCATGGCGGATTCCACCTACATCGAGCCGTTGAATTTGGAGCGGTTGGAGCAGATCATTGCGGTCGAGCGTCCGGATGCGCTTTTGCCGAATCTGGGCGGGCAGACGGGGTTGAACCTGTCGCTGGAACTCTCGAAGGCCGGCATACTGGATCGCTATGGCGTGCGTGTGATTGGTGTGAATCTGGATGCCATCGAGCGTGGCGAAGACCGCGAAATCTTCAAGGAGACGATGAAGCGGCTGAACATCGAGACGCCGCGTTCGGAGATTACGCATTCGGTGGAAGGCGCGGAGCAGATTGCGGCAAAGCTTGGTTTTCCGGTGGTGGTGCGTCCCGCGTACACGCTGGGAGGCACGGGCGGCGGGTTGGTGTACAACATCGAAGAGTTGCGGACGATTGCGGGCCGCGGCTTAGAGGCGTCGCTGACGCATCAGGTTCTGATTGAGGAATCGGTTCTCAACTGGGAAGAGCTGGAAGTCGAAGTGGTTCGCGACGCAAAGAACCAGATGATTGCCATCTGCCACATCGAGAACATCGATGCGATGGGCGTCCATACGGGCGACTCGTTCTGTTCCGCACCGATGCTCACGATTTCGGATGACGTGCAGAACAAACTTCGCGAGTATGCCTTCCGGATTGTGGAAAGCATTGGCGTCATCGGCGGAACGAACGTCCAGTTTGCGCACGATCCAAAAACAAATCGCATCGTCATCATCGAAATCAATCCGCGCACGTCCCGTTCCTCGGCATTGGCATCCAAGGCGACAGGGTTCCCGATTGCGTTGATTTCCGCGAAACTGGCGGCCGGGATGACGCTCGACGAACTTCCGTACTGGCGCGACGGATCGCTGGAGAAATATACGCCATCCGGCGATTATGTCGTTTTAAAATTCGCCCGTTGGGCCTTTGAGAAGTTCCGTGGCGTCGAGGATCGGCTCGGAACGCAGATGAAGGCGGTCGGCGAAGTCATGTCGATCGGCAAGAACTACAAAGAGACGTTCCAAAAGGCGATCCGCGCCTTGGAGAACGGCCGTTCGGGGTTGGGCTTTGCCAAGGATTTCAACAGCAAATCATTGGATGAGCTTTTGGAGCTGTTGCGCTTTGCCACGAGCGAGCGCCAGTTCATCCTTTACGAAGCCATCCGCAAGGGTGCTACGGATGAGGTGCTGTACAAGCTCACGGGCATCAAACCGTATTTCCACCAACAGATGCGCGAACTTGTCCAGTTGGAGGAGAAACTTTTGGCCCACAAGGGATCCATGCCTCCGGACGATTTGCTCGTACAGGCCAAGCGCGATGGTTTTGCCGATCGCTATCTGGCGAAGATTCTGTGCATTTCCGAGTCGGCGATCCGCGCCCGGCGCGAGAGCCTGGGCGTTGTTGAAACCTGGCATCCGGTTCCGGTTTCCGGGACAGGGAAAGGCGAAGCGTATTACTACTCTTCGTACAACGGCAGTGCCGATGAGGTGCCGGTTTCGAACAATCCGAAAAAGGTGATGATTCTCGGCGGCGGCCCCAACCGCATTGGCCAGGGCATCGAGTTTGATTATTGCTGTGTTCATGCGGCCTACGCGCTTCGTTCGCTCGGCTACGAGACGGTCATGGTCAACTGCAACCCGGAGACCGTTTCGACGGATTACGACACATCGGACAAGCTCTATTTCGAGCCGGTCACGATGGAGGACGTAATTCAGATCTACCGCAAAGAGAAGCCGTTTGGCGTTATCGTCCAGTTTGGCGGACAGACTCCGCTCAACATTGCGCGCCAGCTTTCGGACGCGGGGGTCAACATTCTGGGTACATCCATCGATGCGATCGACATTGCGGAAGACCGCGATTTGTTCCGCCACCGGATGGAGAAGCTTGGGATTCCCATGCCGGAGTCCGGCATGGCCTCGACCCTTGAAGAGGCGAAAAAGGTCGCTTCCTCGATTGGCTATCCGATCATGATCCGGCCGTCGTTTGTTTTGGGCGGCCGCGGAATGGAAGTCATCTTTGACGAGGAGATGTTGGCCGAGTATGTTTCCAAGGCGGTCGGCGTCACGCCGGATCGGCCTCTGCTGATCGATCGCTTCCTTCGCGATGCGCTTGAATGCGAAGCGGACGCGCTCTCGGACGGCAAAGACGTTTTCATTCCGTCCATCATGGAGCATATCGAGCAGGCGGGCATCCACTCGGGCGATTCCGCATGTGTGATTCCGCCGGTGTCCATCCCGGAGGAAGCGCGAGCGACCATTCTCCGTTACACGCAAGCGATTGCGCAGGAGCTCAAGGTCTGCGGACTGATGAACATGCAGTATGCCATCGAGAACGGCAAGGTGTATGTCATTGAGGCCAATCCGCGCGCTTCGCGCACCGTTCCGTTGGTTTCCAAGGTCTGCAACATTCAGATGGCAGGCGCTGCCACGCGGCTCATGCTGGGCGAATCGCTCTCGTCGCTCGGCCTGCATCACTCGGTCATTCCGCACTATGGTGTCAAGGAAGCGGTTTTCCCGTTCTCGAAGTTCCCTGAGGTCGATCCGGTGCTCGGACCTGAAATGCGTTCCACCGGCGAAGTTCTCGGGCTTGCATCGTCCTTCGGACTTGCCTACTACAAGTCCCAGGAAGGATCCGGCGCGCCTTTGCCGACGGAGAATGGCGGCCGCATACTCGTTTCGCTTTCGGAGAAGAAGGATAGCGCGCTGCCGGCGATCCGGTCGTTTGCGAATCTCGGTTTCGAGCTTTTGGCGACGGAAGGAACGGCATGCTGGCTCGAGGAGCATGGGCTGAAGGCGCGTCCGGTCCATAAGATTGGCGAAGGGCGTCCAAATGTCCTGGATGCGATTTTGAACCGTGAAGTTTCGCTGATCATCAATACGCCCTCTGGGCGTCGCGACTCCCATGCGGACGATGCTTCGATCCGGAAGACGGCCATCAAGTACAAGGTAACGTATCTGACAACGATTGCGGCGGCAACGGCGGCGGCCCGTGGCATTCGCACGGCTCGCGATGGCGGCGGTCGCGTGAAATCGCTTCAAGCGTATCACGCCGACATCCGGTAAAATTGCCGGAGCATTCCGTTTAGGAACGAAAACCCGTTTCGTCAACGAAACGGGTTTTCTGTTTTTTGGAGGTTTCGGGAGTTCAGACAGCCAATGCGCCAAACAACAAAGGTGGCGAGCCGCTACGGCCAATGGGACGCAGGAGCTACGCCCGGCAAACCCAATGGGGGCGGGAAGGGGGCGCGAGCGGGAGTGTAGCGAAGGGGACAGTGGGGGGCGGAGGGGGGCAAACCATCAGAGGGGTGGGCGGAGACGCCTTTGACAAGTCCGATTAGGAACGGGGGAGCATTACCAAATAGAGCCCCACCGGACGGAAACGGGCCAATAGACGCAAGCGGCGGGTCCGAGCATTTGGAGGCGTGGAACGGGTCCCCAATAACGGCCATCGAAGGAGTTGCGGGTATTGTCGCCCATGGGGAGATAGGAATCGCTCGTCCGAATGGAATCTCCGGCGGAACATAGGATTCCGAAAGGCTTTCCGTTTTGGTCTTTTGGGAGGCCGGGATCGCCGGTATTGCAGTAGCCGCGATAGGAAGGGCCCGTTTCGGAAGGTTGCAGTGCGGTTTGTCGGTCGATTCCGGGGAAGCCTTCGACCTTTTCGCCATTCACGCAAAGGAAAGGCGGTTGGATGGAAATGGTTTCGTTCGGGAGACCCACCAACCGTTTGATATAGTGTTGGGAAGGCGGAAGGCCTTGGATTGGCTTTGCCACGAGGTAGAGAGGAATTCCGTAGAATGGGATTTTCTGGACATATCCGGCATTTTCGGGGATGTCGCCGAGGTTCATGGAGACCGAGGATGTGGCGAAGACGGTGATTTCATCGCGGCGCGGCGGCCGGAGATTCCAGAGAAAACGATTGACGAAAACCTGATCGCCGGCATAGACATAGCCGGACCAAAGGCGTTGTCCCTTCCGGACTTCGCCGGCGGGGCGGCGTGTGGCGATTGCGGAATCCGGGTTGTCCGCCATGTGATTAGCGAGCAATTGACGCAAATCGATTTCTCCGCGTTCCAGGATATCGGAAGGGATTTTGTAGGATTTGCCGGCGACGGAGAGAAAGACGAAGCCGGGAGCGCGTTGGGCGTCGGTATGAACGGCGAGAGAGCCGTTGTTGGGTGCGACGACATCGAGATACCGGCGTCCGTTCACGAGCCATTGGAGAGTGGCGAAGGGTTCGCGGGTATCGAAGAAGGTCGGAGTTCCGGAGAAGGCGCGCGAGTGGACACCGTAGAGAGTCGGCTGCATGGAGCCGGTCGGAATCTTGAACGGCTGGAAGAAGTAGGCACGGAATGCGAAAGCGACGCCGAAAGCGACGACGAGGGTTTCGACGATTTCGAAGAGAAATGGATTGGGGCGTGCAGGAAGGTCCGGCAGGATTGCATCGAGGACGGTGCGACCCTTTTGGATGGCGTTTTCGATGCTTTCCGCATGCGTAGGGGGGCATTGCCGGCGGCAGATCCGGTTGCGGCAGGCGTGCAACAAGCGGACGTACCAGGGGCACGCAAAGACTCTGAGGACGCTTGCCTGTTCCTCGAGGGATTGGCGATCGGCGGGTTTCATCAGGTCTCTCGAGTAGGAAAGAACCAAGTCGATTTCCTGCAAGAGGGCTTTGGCATTTTTCCGGGCGGAGTAAAGGGAAAAAAATCGAAGGGACATAGGGCGGGAGAGAAAGAAAAAGCCAAACGACCGAAGGAGGCGGACAGGGAGAGGGAGGAATCAGTTTTCGAGCCGAAGATCATCGAAAGTCCGGCCGAGGCGGGTCAGAATCTTTTCGACATGACTGTGGGTCGGGGAATCGGAGTTGATCCGGTCCTCGCTTGTTTTGCAAGCATGGAGAACGGTCGAGTGGTTTTTCTCGAACGCCTTTCCGATTTCCGGGAACGAGCAGCGGGTCAATTTCCGGCAAAGGTACATTGCGAGTTTGCGCGGATCGGAGAAAACCTGGGAACGGTCCTTGCTGGTAAGGTCGGCCAATTTGAGATCGAATTCCTCGCAAACGGCCTTTTGGATATCGGCGCAAGAAAGCGCGGTCTTTTGTTCCTTTGCGATAAAGCCGCTCAATTGGTCGATGACGACGTCCATGGTCAGCGGCCGATGGAGGAGGTCGCGGAAGCAGACGAGTTTGGTGAGGGCGCCCTCGAGACGGCGGACATTGGAGGTGATGTTTTTGGCGATATAGTCGAGGAAGATATCGGGGAGGGGGTCTCCCCGGCCGGCCTGTTTATTGCGCAGGATTGCCATTCGCGTGGCGTAGTCGGGGATTTGGATATCGGTTGTGAGGCCTTGTTGGAAGCGGGAGACGAGGCGATCTTCGAGACCGGAGATTTTGTTGGGCGGCTGATCGCTCGTGAGGACGATTTGTTTCCGTTCGTTTTGTAAAGCATTGAACGTATTGAAGAATTCCTCTTGCAGTTCAGCGGAACGGGCGAGGAATTGGATATCGTCGACGAGCAGGAGATCTACGCTCCGGTAGCGATGCCGGAAATCGGTTTGCGTTTTGTTTCGAATGGCTTCGATGAAGTCATTGAGCATCATTTCACACGAGACGTAGTAGATAATCGCCCGTGGGTCATGTTCCCGGACATAGTGGGCGGCGGCCTGCATCAAGTGGGTTTTGCCGAGACCGGTATCGCCGTAGATGAGCAGCGGGTTATAGGCATTTCCGGGGTTTTCGGCGGTCGCGCGGACGGCTGCTGCGGCGAAGTTGTTGGAAGGGCCGGTTACGAAGTTTTCGAACGTAAAGTTTGCATTGAGTTCGGCACCGCGCATTTCTCCGCGCGGGGCCGGTGCGGGCTTTGCGGGGGCGGAGTGGGCATGCAGGGGAAGGATGTCGTGCGGTTTTCCGAATTGAGGCAGTTCCGTTCCGCCGGGATGCGTAGCAGGTTCGGGTGCGTTTTTCAGGGTGAACGAGACAACGCCTTCAGAGACCTGTTGGAGAGCATCGCGAATGAGTGTGGAATAGTTCACCTCAATCCACTGGCGGACAAAGTCGTTTTTGACAAAAAGGGAGAGAGAGCCATCTGGCTCGTCCTGAGCGACAATGGGGGCTATCCAGCGAGTATAGGCTTGAGAATCCAACATTTGTTGGATGATATTGCCGGCTTGTGCCCAAAGAGGAGAGTTCGAATCCATGAGACGGGAAAAAGTAGAGAATCAAGCGTTTTGCATTCTCGCAAAACGGCGGCGATTTTGCAAGGAAGAAGCGATGGGGGCGGCGGCGCGCGGCGAGCGGATGGGAGGCTCGGCCAAAATGGGCGCGGCGGGCGCCGGCTTATGCGATAGACGGAAAGAGGGATTGGAGCGTTCGAGAGACGCCATCTTCATCGTTGGACGGAGCGCGGTGGCGGGCGGCGGCGAGCACGGCGGGGCGGCCGTTAGCCATGGCATAGCTTTCGGTGCACGCTGCGAGGAGGGGAAGATCGTTTTCGTAGTCGCCGAAAGCGGCGCATTCGCCAGGCGCGATTTTGAGGGTATTTTGGATTGCGCGGATGGCGGAACCCTTGTCGACATCGGGAGCCATGAGATCGACCCAATTGACGCCGCTGAGGGCGACATTGAGATGGAGCGGTGCGGTGGCGAGGGGCGTGTAGATACGGCCTTTCGCATCGACGGGATCGTACACGGCGATTTTGCAGATTGGATCGGCGGCGAGGGCGGCGGTCTCGATCGGATCGGGGACGACGATGCAACGCTCGTAGAAATTGCGGGCGTCGCGTTCATCGGCGGCGGGGCGAGGCGTCATGTAGGCGCAAGCCGCGCCGCAGAAGATCGGTTCGGCGGACGGCAAGGCGCCGATGGTTTTGCGGGCGGCCTGAAGGGAAGCCGGCGCGATGGCCGAGACCTGGAAGAGCGTCTGGCCATGGTAGATGACGGAGCCGTTGTCGCAAATGAACCAGAGCCGATGTTCGAAGCCCGGGAACATTTTCAGCAGATTGAAATACTGCCGACCGGAAGCCACGACGAAAGCGACGCCGCGGTTCAGGAGGGCATCAAGCAGCGGAAGAAAACCGGGGGAGAGCTGTTTGCGGGAATTGAGCAAAGTGCCGTCCATATCGGCGGCGACGAGTCTGATCATGATTCCGGAGGGGGTGGAAGGTGGGAGAGGATTTCGTCCATTTGCGCATCGGTTCCGATGGTGATACGGAGGAACCGGTCAATTTTCGGCTGGGAGAAATGGCGGACAAGGATACCGAAGTTCCGGAGTTTTTCGAGGACGGCGCGGGCGGTCAGCGGCGGCGGGGGAACGCACCAGATGAAGTTGGTGTGGGATGGAGTCACCTTCCAGCCGCGGCGGACGAGTTCGGCGGAAAAGCGGTCTCGTGTCGCAAGGATTTTCCGGCAATTTTCCTCCATCCATTGCGGGTCGGAGAGGGCGGTTTCGGCGACCATTTGGGCGAGTGCGTCCACGTTGTAGGAATCCTTCACCTTGAAGAGGCAATCGACGAGAGGTTCTGGGCCGACGAGGATACCGACGCGGAGACCGGCGAGGGACCAGGCCTTCGAGAACGTACGCGAAATCAGCACATTGGGTTCTTCGAACGCGAGGCGCATGCAATCGGTCCCGGCGAAAAGCGTATAGGTTTCGTCGATCAGCAGGATAGAGGGGGCGAGGGCTCGGGCGAACGCGCGAACCGCTTCGAGACCGAAGATGGTTCCCGTAGGGGCGTTAGGATTGACGAGGAAGAAAAGGTCTGGTTTTGGATCGGGGAGGCGGAAAGCGGCGAGGGCGGCGTCATCCGTAGGGAGGGGAAAGACGTCGAGCGGGGCCTCGCGGATATCGGCGAGAACGGGGTAGAGCGAGTAGGTCGGATCGAAGATTCCGATATGGGCGGCATTCCGGACGAAGACATCGGTTGCGAGGCGCAGCACCTCATCGCTGCCGTTTCCGACAAAGACGTTTTCGCTTTTGCATCCATAGCGGCTTGCCAGCGAATTGCGCAAGTGTCGGGAGGCGGAGTCGGGGTAGAGCCTCAAACGGTCGAGATCGAAAGAGGCAAGAGCCTCGGCGATTTTCGGGGAGGGCGGATATGCGTTCTCGTTTGCGTTGAGTTTGACGATGCGTTTGAGTTTCGGTTGTTCACCCGGGACGTAAGGCTTGAGCGCGGCGACAGAGGAACGGATCATGGCGGGATGGTGGAAAGAAGGGGGCTATTTGGAAAGAGCGGCAATGGATTGATCGGAGCCGAAGACGACGAGAAGATCGTCCTTTTCGAGGCATTCCTTGCCATTGACGATGATGGGGATACGCGGTGTCGCGGCATCGCCGGACAGGCGGCGAATGGCGAGGACGGTGAGGCCATAGGCTTGGCGGACGTTGCCTTCGATCAGCGTCTTGCCGACGAGATTCGACGGCACGGGGACTTCGGCGACGGAGTATCCGTCGGCGATAGAGAAGAAGTCGATGGGATCGCTATGGAGGATGGAGACGGCGAGGCGGTAGGCCCGATCACGATCGGGGTAGACGACATTGTCGGCGCCCACGCGGGAAAGAACGCGGCCCTGCACATCCGTATCAGCCTTTGCGATGATGCGGGGAATCTTGAGATCCTTGCAGTGGATGGTGGCGAGGGTTGCGGTTTCGAGGGCGTCATCGATTGCGATGACGGCGATATCGCAGTCCGCGAATCCGGCGTCCCGGAGGACGTCCGGGTTTTTCGCATCGCCTTGGATTGCCCGGATAGGGGATTCTGCGAGCGACTGGATGATTTCCCATCGTTTTTCAATCAGGATGACATCCATGCCGTTTTTGGTAAGGGCTTCAGCGAGGGTAAGGCCGAAACGGCCTCCGCCGACGATGCCTATTTTGGAGATGTTTTTCATGGGAAAAGGCGGGTTGATCAATAGGTGAAAGGGTTAGCCGACGATGACATTTTCTTCGGGGTAGCGCTTGGTGAGGTCGGTCGCGCGCGGATGGAAGAGCGTGAGACCGATGGTGACGGGCCCGAGGCGTCCGAAGAACATGCAGATTGCGAGGAAGAAAAGGCTTGGATCGGAAAGGGAGGCGGTTCTGCCGGATGGCTCGAGGCCGCAGTTCGAGAAAGCGGAGATACTTTCAAAGAGGATGTCGTTGGCGGCCAGATTCGAATTTGCGGCCTCGAAAACCGAAAGGAGGAACGCGGTCGAAAGGACGAGGGCGCTGCAGAGAGCTAGGATGGCGATGGCGTTGTTGACAACATCGCGCGGGATGGAGCGGAAGTGTAATTCGGGCGTACGGCGGGAGCAGAAAGCGGCCCGGACGGTAGCGGCGAGGACGACCAGCGTGGAGACCTTAATGCCTCCGGCGGTGGAGCCCGGAGCGCCTCCGATGAACATGTAGATCATGCTCAGGAGTTCCGATGCCTTCGTCATGGTTTCGGCGGGGAAGACCGAGAATCCGGCGGAGCGAAGTGCGGAGGAGTGGAACGCGGCCCTGCTCAATTGTTCCGGGAAAGACATTCCGGCGAAAGCCGCGTTCGATTCGAGAAGAATGAACAGAATGGTGGAGCAGGCGAAAAGGATAGCGTTGGAAGAAAGGACGATGCGGCTATGTAGCGAGAGGTAACCGCGGTTGGAGCGATCCCGTTTCCACGGGCGAAGGTGAAAGAGATTCATGATGACGATGAACCCGAGACCGCCGATGACGGAAAGAAGGGTAACCGTATGCAAGGCGATGGGATCGGACGCGAAGGACATCACGCTATCTTCGTATAGGCTGAAGCCGGCGTTGCAGAACCCCATGATTGAGAAAAACGCGCCATGGCCGAGCGCGCGAAGGGGCGGATAGAGGGCGGGATTGGAGGCGTGGAAGCGCCAAGCGAGGATTGCTGCGCCTATGATTTCGGAGAAGAAGGTAAACAGGATCGTTGCGTGGAGCATGGGGCCCAGGGCGTTCAGGCGGGATTCGCCGAGGGAGGCTTTGACGGTCCGCTCTTCGTGGACGGAGAGGGAGCGTCCGACCATCAAGAAGAGTTGCGTACCGAATGTCATGATGCCGATGCCACCGATTTGGACGAGGAGGGCGATGATGAAGAAACCGAAGGTTGTGAGATGCTGCGCGATGTCGACGGGGTCGAGACCGGTGACGCTGACGGCGCTAGCCGCGAGGGTAAGGGTTCGGATGGAGACGTGCCATGCGGCGTCCCGGTTGGCAAAAGGGAGAGCCAACAGCAAGGCGCCCAGCAGCAAGATGACAGTCGAGCTGATGAACAGCAACCGCGGGGCGGTCATGTGAAAAGCGGAGCGCATGGAGGAAGGGAGTAAGGGGGAAAAAAAGGAAAATCGGCGGTCGGGGTGCCGTTTTTATTTATTGGATACCGAGGTTGCGGAGCAGGTCGGCGAAGGATTCCGGAGGCGTTTCCGGGAATTGGTCGAGAGGTGGAATTGCATTTTCCGCGGCACCGAGGCGTTGGAAAAAAGTTTGGAGCCGATGATGGCAGAGGCTGGCGGCTTGAGTGTCGTTTTTCTGAAGATAGAGGAGAATGGCATCGCAGAGAAAACCGACATAAGCATAGCGAATGCCGGCGAACGAATAGAGCCGAAGCGTTTCTTCCAGATACGCTTGCGTTGCCGGAATCAGACGCGGATTGGGGGGCAGGGAAAAGCGCCAATCCGGCTGATTGGGATTGCCGGCGAGCAACGTGCCGCGGAAGCAGAGCGCAATAAGGGAAGTATACACCATACGGCGGCAAGGAAAAGCCTCTTGGGGGGGCGGGTCGTTCTCCAAAGCGAGGGCGCTCCAGTAGAGGGATTGGGCAAATGGAGAACGCCAGTCGATTGGAGAGCCGAAGCGTTGTTCGAAGCGGCGGAGGGTAGCGGCATCCATGCGGACGGTTTCGGCGAGCAAGGCGGCCTGCCGGGAATCCGAGGCGGGCGCGGAACCATCCGGACGAAGTGCAGGAGCGATTTGGCGTGCCCATTGGAGTCGATAGAAAGGGGACGCGGGGTCGGAATCCAAGCCGAGTTTGTGTTGGAAAATCCATCCCAGTTCCCGTTTCAGCGTAGCAGAGGCGGGATTGACGGGGATGCCGCGATCGCGCAGGAGGGCGATTCCGTTGGAAACCCAGTTCCAGCGATCCTCGGGGCGGGAGAGCAGAACGGGGATATTGTAGGCGAGATTCCAGGCGTGGAAGCTCCAGACCTCGTCGTTGTCCGGTTCGAGCGCAGTGATCCAATCGGACAGCTGCACGAGTTCGACGAAGCGTCGTTGTTCCTGCATGCGTCCGGCGCGGAGCCAGAGGGCGTCAGCGATGATTCCGCGAAAGCCGCCGAGGGCTGTAGTGGCAAAGGAGAGCAATGGGGGGGGCTTTTCCATGCCTTGAGCGGCGGCGGAGGTTTCGGAACGAGGAGCGTGCGCAAGGCGGTCGGCACGCAGGTACAGTCCGGAGACAGCCGTACCGATGCAGACCAGAAGAAACCCAAGAGGGAAGAGGAATTTGCGCAGATTCATACCCCGTAAATCTAGCAAATAGAAGCGGTTCCGTCCATGTGCGGGCCGGGAGGCCCGGTGGCCAGTGGGGGCGGGCGGAGCCGCCCCCGTCAAAACCAAAAGGGCACGGGATGACAAGCGGCACGCCAAGCACCAAGCCACACAGAGCGGTGTAAGCGTGCATTTGCCGGAAACAATCTACGATTTACCTAAATTTTACGGAAAGCATACAAGGACTAAATCGGTATATGAGATGATTGTCGCGAAATGAGGAAAAATCCATGCAACCAAGCGATGTGTTTGAAGACCGCGAAATCAGCTGGCTGAAGTTCAACGAGCGCGTTCTCGAAGAATCGGCCCGCGAGGACGTCCCCTTTTGCGAGCGGCTCCTGTTCTTTCATATTTTCCAAACCAATCTCGACGAGTTTTTCAAGGTCCGTGTCGGCACGATTGTCGACCGGATGGAATTCTTGCCTGCATTAAGCAAGCAACTGACGGACATCAAGAACAAGGTAGACGCGCTCAATGTCCGGCGCACGGAAATTTGGCGAGGTCTCGTGGCGCAGGCGAGGGTGGAAAATGTGGAGATTCGTCCGATGAAGGAATGGACGAAGGATGACCGTCGGGCGGCTACGGCGGTGTTTCGGGAGAACCTCGAGCCCATCATCTCGACCTCGATTATCGGCAAGCACCGCACTTCTCCATTTATCCATGATCGCCAGACCTATCTCGCGGTGCGGCTGGCGCGCAAAGGCGGGCGCGATGAGCGCATGCGGCTTGGACTCGTATCGTGTTATTCGCCGTTGATGAGTTCGCTCATCGGCCTTGCGGACAAGACGGCGTTCACGACAGCGGATATGGTTGTTCGCGCCAATATCAAGTCGATGTTTGCCGATTGGACCGTCAAAGAAATCGGGATGTTCCGCGTGACCCGCAGTGCCGATTTGAATCCCGACACCGAATACGATGACGAGCAGGATTATCGGGAATTCATGGCGCGGTTGATGAAACGTCGCCGTCGGTTGAATGCAGTCCGGATTGAGGTCGAGCCCGGTATCAGCAAACCGTTGCTGAACATGCTGACGGCGCTTGCAGAGATCGATGAAAGTGCCGTGTACAAGCTGGAATGTCCGTTTGACTTTGCCTTCGTAAGCGAAATTCGAGATATGCTGAGAAATCGTCCGAATCTGTTCTATCCCAAATTCTCTCCTGCCAAGAACCGCGTTTTCGAACGGCGGCGGGACATTTTTGAGCAGATTCGCGAAAGAGACCGTTTGTTGGCCTATCCGTACGATTCGATCCAGCCTTTTCTCACGATGTTGCATGATGCGGCAGAAGATCCGGCTGTCATTGCCATTCGCATGACGCTCTACCGTGTAGCCCAGCACAGCCAGGTCGTCGAGGAATTGGTCGCTGCTGCGGAGAATGGGAAGGAGGTCCAGGTGCTGGTGGAGTTGAAGGCTCGTTTC
>JBJEVW010000166.1:0-3160 GCA_051884735.1 Kiritimatiellia bacterium
TGCTTGGCGTCGGGTCGCCGGACGGATGGTTGTGGGCGACGATGATTTCCTCCGCGCCCGCCTTCAACGCCTCGCGGAAAATCGCTCCCGCGTCGATTGCCGCCGTGCCGTCCTCGTGCCCGACCGACACGAGAATCGGCTTGGCGAGCATCTTGCCGCTCGCGTCGAGCGGCAGCACGAACACGCGCTCTTCCTGCTGCTCCTCCGGCAACTCCGCCCGGAACAGCGCCGCCGCTTGCGCGGCAGATTCGACACTCATCTTATTCATTTCTTCAAATGCCCGTTTACGATGTTAAGGATATAGTCGCGATTAAGCCAATAACACAGTTTCTTGGCCTTGCCTCCCTGTGGCGTTTCAGCTAAATCTGCCGCTTTCTTCGCCTTGGGACGAACATGGCAGATTGGATGTTCTGTAGATTTTATGAAATGTGCGTAATCTTCAGAACGCACTTTGTCGCGGGTGTCACGCCAGAATGACTCGGCCGCCTCTATATCCTTGCGCGGCATTGACCAGAAAAACACTTGCTCCAAGACCGCATCGCATGGCAATCCGTCTTTCGCTTTGCGAAAGATAATAAAGAGGAATCGCCGCGTCGCTATCGTATTGTACCAGTCAGACTCTTCCCATTCTTCTTCTCCGACAATTTTCTTGTACTTGATTGTCTGAAAAGACATCGCTTCTTTAAGATTTCCATTGTGTTCGAGCCGGATGGTTTTGAGCAGTAGGTCTGCTTTCTCAAACTCCGCAATCCGCCGTTCCTTCACGCCAAGTATTGCACGACAGACAGAGTATGACACCGCCTTGGGGCTTGACGAAATTTCGGTCTTGAGCTTTTGGGAAATTTCGGCAATCGTCATCCCAATGTAGGGCTTGAATCTTCGCTCGACCAGTTGCTCAAAGGTCTCGCCTGCTTTGTATTCTTTGACCGACTTGATTACCCGTCCTAACTCCGATTTCTTTTTCTTAATTGCACTCTTCTGCTTCGCCGTCATCGTCACGCCGTCGAACATTTCGGGGTGCGAGAGGGAATCAACGATTATATGATTCAGATAAGCAGACTTTATTGAGTACGCTCGCTGGTCGGCAAGGACACCGCCAATCTTTTGCGGCTTCTTGTTCGCCCCGCCTTTTGAGCCTTTCACACAAGCCGCAAGATATAGCGTGTCACCTTCTGACAGCTCATGCGCAAGCCCCTTGACAATCTTGTCATGGATAACATTCCAATCATCCATGAATATCTTTAAATCCTCTTCTGGGATTCTCCATAGCCTGATAATCTTGAAAATCAAGTCAAGGTTGTCAACACCTGCTATGTGCAAATAAAACATCAGCAAAAGCAAGGTGTTCTTGCGCGTGAAACTGCTCGTCTCAAAGCTCTTGCCGTATTCCTCAAGATAGTTGATAATGTTGAGAACAAGTCGTTCCTTAGACACCATACTTCCATCTTTGATGGTCTTCAACGGTGTGCATTTCAACTCTACGCCCGCTTCGCTAAAGTCAGCCTCACTTATACCGTTTATATCATACCCAAAATGATAAACTTCAACACATTGACCAAGGCCGCCCTTGCCTGTATTCAATGAAGCCGCCTTCGGGTACAAATCGTGAATCGACTTTCCGAGCAATTTCCTTGCATGGTCGAGGATGCTTGTGGATGAAGTTTTGTCGTATAGCAACTGCGACATTGCTCACATCCTTTCTTTTAAGACAAGGCCTATTCTTTCAACTATGCCAGTGACAAGCGCATTTCCCATCAAAAACGCCCGTTTGCCATCCGTTGCGTTTTGCGTATGATTGTCAGGGAACATATTCAACCGTTCAAGTTCCAATGGAATCAATCGCCGATAACGTCCGCTGGGAGTTTGTATGACATGTTTGAACCGCGATGGCGACGAGCCGCCCTCGCCCGTAATTATTGTACGAGAGGGCTTGTCGAGCGAATCGGGGAATGCCATACCACCCTCGGAGTAATGGTATTCAAACCCTTCGGGCGTCTTGCGCATTTCAGACTTCGGTCCCTTCAAGTACTTCCATGCATCAAGAGACTTTTCGTCTATGAAGAACTCTTCCGGCACATCACGCTCATCGACAAGCAACTGGCCAAGGGTGAGGCGCATACCCTCGTAAATTGGCGAGACATCTTGCGTCCATACATGACGGCCAATCATCAAGCCGGCATCCTTGAATGGGCTTGCTTTGGGGACGTCTTTGTTGAACCCCTTGGTGACTTCAGCGAGTGTGCCGTGAATGTCGAAGCCGGAAAGCGTTGTTCCGTCTTTCATCTTTGCCGCGAACGCCTTGCCGAAAACACCATTCGTCACCAGCCAATCTGCAGGATTGTCCATCGCCGCATTGGCTTCGCCGGCAAGTCGCGTTCCTTCGCAATAGGCGACAATGTAAGTACGTCTGCGACGTTGCGGCATGCCGTAGTCTGCGGCATTGATAACTCGCCATTCAACCGCATAGCCAAGATCCGACAGTGAAGCAAGAATGATAGCAAAATCTCTGCCGCGCTGTGATGCAGGCGACTTCAACAGTCGATCGACATTTTCAAGGAAAAGATATGGCGGCGGGTTTGCGCTGTCGCGCAAAATACGATGAATCTGCCACCACAAGACTCCCTTCTTGCCCTCGATACCGCCGGAGTTCTTCAATGTCGTGGCCACCGAGTAATCTTGGCAGGGAAACCCCCCGACCAGCAAATCGGCTTCCGGAATCTGTACAACAGGAACTGTGGAAATGTCGTTGTTGGAGTGGCCAGCAATGCCAAAGCAACTTTGATAGACAATTGACGCATCCTGGCGTTTAGTTGCCGGTTCCCATTGGTTGTTCCATACCGTTTCAAAACGATTGGAAGCACGCTCCAGACCGACACGGAAACCGCCAACACCGGCAAACAACTCAACAACCCGGATTGGCGTATTGTTGTCATTTGCAGCCGCATTGCGCAGTTGCGCGGCGGCGGCGCGACTGTATTCTGCTATAGGGGCGCAAACATTCTGTTCATGCTGAACAATGCGTTCGTTGCGCTCTTGCTTCAACACAACTTTCATTTGCGGCAAATCCCAGAATGACATCTGATATGCGAGTTCGCACACCCTCAGCTGCTCGGGGCGGAGGCGGGTGATGATTTCCGGCACGCGTTTGGCGAGGTCGGGG
>JBJEVW010000167.1:0-13125 GCA_051884735.1 Kiritimatiellia bacterium
GGGACGGATGGGACTTTTGGGACAGTTTTCACGCACCATTGCCCCATCGAACCCCAAAAAATCCGGGATAAGGGTGCGGGAACATCCTGATTCAGGCCTTTTCCGGGATCAGGTCGGGAATTTTTTGACCTTTGCGGCAAGGGGGCTTTTTTGATACTCTTCTTTTGTTCTGTTTCACCACTTGAACCCCGAAAACATTGCCATGATTATCGCTATTGGATCCGATCACGCCGGATTTTCCGTCAAGCAGACGATTTGCA
Source organism: Kiritimatiellia bacterium (assembly GCA_051884735.1). Lineage (GTDB taxonomy): Bacteria > Verrucomicrobiota > Kiritimatiellia > RFP12 > UBA3636 > JAEDLN01. Next base: position 261 of record JBJEVW010000167.1, read on the forward strand.
AGCTCCTTGCCGACAGGAAGGATATTGAAGTACAGGATATGGGAACGCATGACGAGGCGTCTTGCGACTATCCGTTGTTTGCCGAGAAAGTTGCCCGTGCCGTCGAGACGGGAAAAGCCTGTCGCGGAATTCTTGTTTGTGCCACAGGCATTGGCATCAGCATTGCCGCGAACCGTTTCCCGCATGTCCGTGCCGCATTGGCGCAGACGCCGGATCGCGTCCGGCTGGCTCGCCAGCACAACGATGCCAATGTTCTTGTTTTGGGCGGAAAGGACGCGGTCGAGGCGGATTTGCCGGAGTTGCTGGAGATTTTTCTGACGACGGATGCGGATATGGCCGAGCGTCATCGTCGCCGTGTCGGCGAGTTGGCGGAAATGGGCAATCGCGTGACGGAGGTTTCGCACCTCAAGGATGCCGATCCAGAGGTATACGGGCAGATTATGAAGCACGAGGAGCAGGAACGTTCCTGCATCAACTTGATTGCGTCCGAGAACTTGACCTCCCGTGCCGTCCGTGCCGCGCAAGGTTCTGTCCTCACCAACAAGTATGCAGAAGGCTATCCCGGCAAGCGCTGGTATTCGGGCTGCCGTTTTGTCGATGCCATCGAGACGCTTGCGATCGAGCGTGCCAAGGCGCTCTTCGGTGCAGAGGCGGCGAATGTCCAACCGCACTGCGGCTCTGCCGCCAACATGGCGGTCTATCTTGCCGTTCTCAAGCCGGGCGACACCATCATGAGCATGGCGCTCGATCAAGGCGGGCATCTTTCCCACGGATCGCCCGCGAACTTTTCCGGCCGGCTGTACAACATTGTCCCGTACGGGGTCAGTCCGGAAACCGAGTGCATCGATTACGATGCATTGGAGAGGCAAGCGGAAGAAGTGAAGCCCGCGCTCATTTTGGCGGGTGCTTCCGCGTATCCGCGCACGCTTGATTTTGCCCGGTTCAAGGCGATTGCGGACAAAGTCGGAGCCTATCTTCTCGTAGACATGGCGCACATTGCGGGTTTGGTCGCGGGCGGTTCGCATCCGTCTCCCGTTCCGTATGCCGATTTTGTCACGACGACAACGCACAAAACGCTTCGCGGGCCGCGCGGCGGCTTGATTCTCTGCAAGGAGAAGTACATCAAGCAGATCAACCATGCCGTCTTCCCGGGCATGCAAGGCGGGCCTCTCGAGCAGGTGATTGCCGCAAAGGCGATTTGCTTCAAAGAGGCCATGCAGCCGGAATTCCAGGCGTATGCCCATCAGGTTGTCGCGAACTGCAAGGTACTAGCCGATGATTTGGCGGCGCGCGGATATCGTCTCGTTTCCGGCGGAACGGACAACCATCTCTTTCTCGTGGATGTTGCGGCTGCCGGGCTCACGGGCAAGGTCGCGGCGGCGGCCCTTGACGAAACGGGCATCATCGTCAACAAGAATACGATTCCCTACGACAAGAATTCTCCCTTTGTCACGTCCGGCATCCGTATTGGAACGGCGACGGTCACGACGCGTGGCATGAAAGAGCCGGAGATGCATTTCATTGCCGACCGGATTGCGGCGGTTCTTGCGCACATTGACGATGCTGCGGTCAAGGAAAAGGTCCGTGCTGAAGTTGCGGATTTGTGCGCGCGCTTTCCCGTTCCCTGATGTTGAAGGTTCGTCCGGACGGCCTCATGCGCATTTGTCTGCATGGGGACGCCGGGCGATCATCGGCTTTTTCCAGTTGCAGGCAATCCTCCAAATTGGATGGACTCCATGACCTATTCGCTTGAAACCATTTTTTCGGCCATTTCCGCCAAACGTGTTTTGGTGATTGGCGATTTGATGTTGGACCGGTACATTTGGGGCGATGCTTCCCGGCTTTCTCCGGAAGCGCCCGTGCCGGTGGTGCGGGTAGACCGCGAGACGGCGGTTGCCGGCGGCGCTGCGAATGTCGCCATCAACTTGGCGGCTTTGGGCGCGGAATCGGTCGAGTTGTTCGGGTGGATCGGAAAGGACGAAGCAGGCGCGCGCCTACAGGAGCTTTTGGCCGAAGGCGGGGTCCGGTTGTTGGATGGGGCGGATGATGCGGCGCACCAGACGATTACGAAGACGCGCGTCGTCTGCCGCCGGCAGCAGATTTGCCGTTTGGATTGCGAGAAAGAGCCGACGGCGTATACGCTCACCGAGGAAGCGCTCCGTGCGTTCATTGCCCCTGCGGCGGCGCGTGTCGATGCGATTCTGCTTTCGGACTATGCAAAAGGAGTTTTGACCCCGCAATCGATTCGTGCGATCCAGCAACTCCCGAACCGTCCGGATGTTTTGACGTTGGATCCGAAACCGCGGTCCGGCATTGACTATTCGGGACTGAGTCTGTTGACACCGAATCGTTCGGAAGCCTTGCGGCTTGCGGGGATGGAGGACATTCCGGGCGAGGCGTTTCCGGCGGAAGCGGTTTGCCGGGCGATTCACGAAGCGTGGGCGCCGAAGCATTTGGTGGTGACGATGGGTCCGGACGGCATGTTGCTGGCGGAAAACGGAACGCCGATCGAGCGGATTCCGACCTTTGCGCGCGAGGTCTTCGATGTTTCGGGGGCGGGGGACACGGTCATTGCCGCGTTGACGCTCGCCATGGCGGCGGGCATCCCGCTTCCGGACGCGGCGCGTTTCGCGAATACGGCGGCCGGTGTGGTTGTCGGCAAATTGGGAACGGCGACGGCATCTCCGGACGAGATTCGCGCGTATGCGAAGACGCTTTTGAAGGACTGAAGCAGTTTTGCGAACGGATTGCCATGTCGACGCCCGCGCTATTTCTCGATCGCGACGATACGCTCGTCTATGACGAAGGGTACATGAGCCGTCCCGGGCAGATTGTCTTGTTGCCGGGTGTGGTTGAAGCGTTGAACCGTGCGCGCCGGGCCGGATGCAAGCTGTTCCTGGTCACCAATCAATCCGGCATCGGGCGCGGGTATTACACGATGGCGGATGCGGAGGCGTGCAACAGGCGTTTGGAGCAGTTGCTGTTTGGCGGAACGGGTGTGTTTGACGGCATTTGCATTGCTCCCGAGCGTCCGGACGAGCCCTCGCGCTATCGCAAACCTTCTCCTGCGTATGTGCTAGAGCAGATTGCCGCGCATGGTCTCCGGCCGGAGGATTGTCTTGTGGTTGGCGACAAAGCGTCGGACCTTGCGTGCGGCGTGGCGGCGGGCGTTCCGGCTGCGTTGGTGGCGCGCGGTGCGAACGGACGATTCCGCGAAGATGCCCTTGCGTATGCGCGGGAGAACGGATTGATGGCGGAACAGACGCTTGCGGCGGTGCTGGCGGCGTGGCTTCCGCGGTTTTCCGCTACAAAACCATAACCCGTCGTGAATAAAACGGACGGTTTTCGCGTCCAAGAAACTGCGTACGGCAGTCCTTTGCGAATCCGATGCGCCATCACAGCTTCTTCTCTGCCCATTCAATCCATGTTCGGAATCTCAAAAAAGACTTCTCCCGTTTTGGAGAATTCGCCGGAAGAGCTTGCCTTGGTTGCACGTGCAAAGCAAGGAGATCTGGATGCCTTTGCGTTGTTGTGCGAACCGCTTCGCGAAGGCGCCTGCAAGTATCTTGTCGCCAGCGGGCTTGCCAGCGAAACGGATGCGGAAGACGTTTTTTCGGACGCTCTGCTCAAAGCCCTCCGGTCTTTGGACCGTTTTCGCGGGCAATCCTCGTTCAAAACCTGGTTCTACACGATCATGCGCACAAGGTCGCTTGATTTGCGGCGGGCGCAGAAATCGCATCCGACGGTTTCCTTCTTCCAGTCCGATGGTGATGCCGGGGAGGAGATTTCCGGCGAAATCTCTCCTGCACGGATTAGTCCCATTGATCCGCGCGTCTACGCGGATGGAAGCGATGCCGGATTGCTTCGCAAGGAGCGTGTCCGATGCGTCCGCGAGACGCTGGCGCGGATGCCGGAACGGATTCGCTCGGTTTTGATTCTCTACTACGAAAACGAGTTCTCGTATGCCGAGATTGCCCAAACGCTCCAGATTCCGATTGGCACGGTGATGTCCCGTCTGCACAACGGCCGCAAAAAACTGGAACAGCTCCTCTCTGATTTTCGCCCTGGCCTGTAAGATGAAAAACGATCCCATCAAAAATTTGATCCACGAAGCCGCTCCGTCCGTTTCCTTGGGAGAAGCCGGTGCGTTTTGGGCGCGTTTTCTGGCGAAAGCCGGGAAGACGGATCTGCGTGGAGAGGAAATCAAATCGCTGATCCGGGAGGGGGTCCCCGAGCTCCGGCTGAAGGGCCGCGAAACGTTCTGGGCGGATTTCCGGGGGCGTGCAGCGAAGAACGCCGAAAAGAACCGGATGCCGTTTTGGCGGTATCGTGGCATTGCGGCGGGGATTTCCGCGATGGCGGCCGGCCTGTTGTTCTGCCTGCCGCTGTTCCGGCCGATGTCTGCCGAAGCGGGCGGAATGTCCGCGCTTGAGATCCGGGACTACAGGTTTTACGAAAGCGATGTCGTAGGAGCATCCGTTCTGTCGGACGATGCGACCGAATCGGTGTTGCTTTGGGCAATCTGCGACGATGCCGCCGCAGAGGAGGAAAGCAGCGAGGAGGACACCGGAGACGGTCCCGGTATTCAAGAAATCCGTTCCCTGATTTCCAACCAGCCGATGGGAGGCGCCGAATGAAATATCCGTCCTTTTTTCGTTTTTTTGTCTTATTTGCCGCTTTATTTCTGTCGATTTCCGTTCCGGCGCATGCCGACCGGCTCCGCTTGCGGCTTGCCCGCACGGAGCGTCAGGGCGAAGTTTCGCCCGAGCTTCAGGAGGTATCCGGTATCCTGTTACGGAATCTGAATCTCGGCAGTTGCGTTTTGCTTGATGAAACGACGATTTCGTTTCCGCAGGACCGGCAGACGCTCAAGTTGCGCGGCTACTGGATCGACATGATTCCGCAGGGAGAGGGTGTTTTGCAGGTTTCCATTTTCCGCAAGGAAAAACGGATTTTGCAGTCGACGGTCCGGATTTCGACGGAAGCGCCTTTGATTCTGGGCGGGTTCCGTCCGAATGCACCCCGCAAGAGAAAGCCACGCATCGGGGAGCGTCCGTCCCGGCCGGAGCGTTGCGGGGACGGGACGGAGCCTGCGCCCGCACCGCATCACGGAATGTTGCCGGCGGCGGCTCCGAATCCAGCCGCCATGCCTGCACCCGGCGTGCAATTGCCGGCGCCGCCGGTTCCTCCGCCTCAGTTCGAGCCTGGAATCCGCCACATTTTGATTTTGGAACGGCTTCCGGAAGCGATAATGGAAGACGAGCCTTAAGCGTCTGCCGGGTTGCGCGGCTCTGCCGTGCCGTGGACGACGCCACGGCATGCAAAACGCCCAGCGTGGGCGGAATTCAAGATGCGAACCGCGCCTGAGGCGCGGCCACGGGGCATGCAGGGGCGTGTTAGGGGGCGCGGACGGCATCGCGATCATCGAATGAGCGTGTTTGGGAGCCGATGATCTGGTAGGTTTCGTGTCCTTTTCCGGCGATGAGGACGGTGTCGTCCGGCGAGGTTGCAAGGCGGCGCGCGAGACGGATGGCCTTTGCGCGATCCGGTTCGATGCGGCAAGAAACCGATGGTGGGATTCCGGCGAGGATTTCGCGAATGATGGCGTCGGGATTTTCTGAGCGCGGATTGTCGGACGTCACGATGAGCACGTCGGCGAGGCGGGCGGCGGCTTCGCCCATGCGCGGGCGTTTGGTGCGGTCGCGGTCGCCGCCGGCGCCGAAGAGGATGAAGAGACGGCCCTTGGTGATTTCGCGAAGCGTCCGGCAGACATTTTCGATGGCATCGGGGGTGTGGGCGTAGTCGACAAAGAAGGGGGCGGGGGAGTCGGGCGCGCGGACCGGTTCGAGGCGTCCGCGCACGGGTGGAGCGGATTCGAGGATTTTGGCGAGTCGGGCGGGCGGAATGTCGGCGGCAGAGGAAACGGCGGCGATGGCGGCGGTGAGATTGAGCGCGTTATGGCGCCCGAGCAGGCGTGTGCGGACCGGAACCAGGGAAAAGCCGTTTTCTTCGTGAATGGCGATTTCGAAGGTTGTTCCGTTTGGCGAGAGGCGGAGGGATTGGATCCGGAAATCGGTGGATGCGCCGAAACCGTAGGTCCGGCAAAGCGTTTGCGGGCAGCGGGAGTCGACTTCGGCGGCGAGGCGTTGACCGAAGGGGTCGTCGCTCTGGATGATCGCGCAGGAAGGCGCGGTGCAGGCGGGGGAGTCGGGAATGAAGAGACGGCGTTTGGCGGCGAAGTAGGCCTCAAGGGTGTGATGGTAGTCGAGGTGGTCCTGCGTGAGGTTTGTGAAGACGGCGGCGGCGAAGCGGGTTCCGTCGGTCCGATGTTGGGCGAGGGCGTGGGAGGAAACCTCGATTGCGGAGGCCTTGCAGCCCTTGTCGAGCATGGTGCGAAAGAGATTCTGCAATTCGAACGGGCCTGGGGTCGTATTGTGTGCGGTTTTGCCGAGCAGGCTCCCGAAGGGATTGTCATTCGGGAGCGGGGAGACATCGTTTTCGATGGTGGAGACGAGCCCGCAGGGGATGCCGGAAGCGGTCGAGAGCCAGCGAATCAGGTTTGCGACGGTCGTCTTTCCGTTGGTTCCCGTAACCCCGAAAACGGAGAGTTCCTGCGAAGGATTGGCGGCTTGGGCGCAGGCGTACCGTGCGGCGGCGAGGCGGGAATCGGGGACGCATTCCCAGGCGACAGAGGCGGGGACGTCGAAGGGGCGCGGCACTTCGGCGACAATACGGACGGCACCGGCGTCGATGGCGCTTTGAATAAAACGGGCGCCATCCGTGGCATCGCCTTTCACGGCGAGAAAAGTATCGCCCGGACGGACCTCTTTGGAGTTGGCCGTAATCATTGTCGGCTCCTGGATTCAGATAGACGGGGAAGGAGATCAAGCACCGGGTTGGGCGCTGCGGGAGAGCAGTTCGCGGGCATGTTCGCGCGTAACGGAAGTCAAGGCCGCGCCGCCGAGCATGCGGGTGATTTCGTCGATGCGTTCTTTCGGTGAGAGGCAGGTGATTTGCGTGAACGTTCTCTGGCCGTCCACGTGTTTTTGCACGGCGAAGTGGCGGGAACCGCAAGCGGCGACCTGCGGAAGGTGCGTGATGCAGAGAACTTGGCGGGCCTTTCCGAGCGTGGCCAGTTTCTCGCCGACGACGCGGGCGATTTCGCCGCCGACATTGGCGTCGATTTCGTCGAAAACGAGGACGGGAATGAGATCGTGGGCGGCAAGAACCGTTTTAAGGGCGAGCATGACGCGGGAAATTTCGCCGGAAGAAGCGATGAGGCGAAGCGGGCGCATGGGTTCGCCGGGATTGGGGGCGAAGCCGTAGGAAACCTCATCGGCGCCGGTCGGCCGCAGTTCGGCGACGGGGAGAATTCCGATTTGGAAACCGGCGCGGGCGAGACCGAGATCGGCGAGTTGGGCAGTCACGGCCTTTGCGAGCTTTCCGGCGGCGGAGCGGCGTGCGGCGGTCAGCTTTTTGGCGGCCGCAACGGCGGTGGCTGTGCGCTCGGCGATTTCGCGGTTGATGGAGGCGAGTGTTTCATCGCGGCTTTCGAGGGCTTCGAGGCGCGTCTGGGCCTTTTTGAGGAATGCAAGAACATCCGGGATGGTACGGCCGTATTTGTGGCGCAGCGATTCCACGAGGCTGATGCGCGATTCGAGTTCCTGCAAGTGTTCGGGCGAGCAGTCGAGATTCGAGAGCGTAGAGGAGATTTCGCGCGAAAGATCATTGACGGCATTGGCGCTGGCGCGGAGTTGATCGAGCCAATCGGCGGCCTTCGGGCAGTCGAGATCGCGCATTTCCTCGAGGGCGCGGACGGCAGCCGCGAGGAGGTCGACGGCGTTCATTTCGCCTTCAGCGAGGGCCTGTGTGGAGATCGAACCCAGTTCGAGAATCCGGGCGGCGTTGGCGGCGGAGCGGTATTCGGATAGAAGGGCTTCGCCATCGGTTTCGGGATCGAGGTTTGCGTCTTGGATTTCGCGCACTTGGTAGCGCAGCAGATCGAGTTCCCGGGCGATGGATTCCGTATTGTCGCCGAGCAGTTCCTTGCGGCGGGCTTCGAGTTCCCGGATGGCATTCCATTTTCCGGCGTATTCCTCGCGGAGGGCTTTGCAGTTTCCGAAGGAATCGAGGGCCATGAGCTGGAAGGAGGGATCCAGGAGGGATTGATTGTCGTGCGGGCCGTGGAAATCGACGAGATGGACGCCGATGCGGCGGAGCGTCTGCACGGTGGCGGGGCAGCCGTTGACGGTGCATCGACCGCCGCCGCTGGCGGTGATGGTGCGATGCAGGAGCAGGACGCCGTCTTCGCACGGATCGATTCCGGCCTCTTCAAGAAGCGGAGCCACGAGGGCGAGGACGGGCTCAGGCAGTTTGAAAGTCGCCCGCACCTGTGCCTGTGCGGCATTGGCGCGCACTTGCGAGCGATCGGAGCGGCTGCCGGTCAACAGTCCGATGGCGCCGAGCAGAACCGATTTTCCGGCACCGGTTTCACCCGTGATGGTATTGAGTCCGGCGCTGAAAGACACATCGGACTTTTCGACGACGGCGAGATCGCGGACGCTGAGGGATTCAATCATGGGAAGAAAAGAAGAAAAAGAGGAATCGAGCGGAGGAAAAGAGCCGGCGCTAGAGGAGATGCTGGCCGGAATCGACGTAGAGGATTTGTCCGGTGACGGTGACGGCGCGAGCCAGGTAGGCGACGGCGGACGCGATGTCGGAAGGCAGGGGGCGCACGCCGAGCGGCAGGGGGCCGGCGGCTTCCGTGAGCGTAATGTTTTCGGGTGGGAGGACAGGGCCTGGTGCGATGGCATTGACCGTAAAGCGGGGCGCCAGCTGGCGGGCGGCGGCGATGGTGAAATCGGCGAGGCTGCGTTTGAGCATCCAATAGGGGAGTCCCCGGACGGGAGGTTTGGCGATATCGCGATCGAGCAGATTGATGATGCGGCCGCAGTAATCGATGGGGAGGATTTCGCTCTCGGCGGCGAGGGTACTCATTTTGCGGGCGAGAAGCAAGGGGGCGAGTGCATTGATTCGCCAGAGGTTTTCCATGTCTTCGATGGAAATGGAATCGAGTTCCTCGTGGGTATAGAGGGATGCGTTATTGACGAGAATATCGATCCATCCGGAGAGCTCCCAAGCCGTTTGCAGCATCGTTTCCGGCGCGTACGGGTTTGTGAAATCGGCGCACACGGTCCAGGCGCGGCGGCCGAGCGAGCGAATTTCGCGGGCAAGAACATCGGCCTCGGTGTGCGATGTATTGCAGTGGATGACGATATCGCATCCCTCATTGGCGAGGGAAAGCGCGATTTCCCTGCCGATTCGTTTTGCTCCGCCCGTGACGAGCGCGACTTTGTCCAAGAGGTTCATGGGGAAGGGGGGGGATTCGGATTGGTCTAGAGGGCATTTGGGGCGCTGATGGCGTCGGCGGGGAGCCAGCCGTTGCGGTTGCCGGGACAGAGGACGCGGCGCCAGTCGCCGAAGGCTTCGCGGACGCGGAGCGGCGTTCCGGCGGGGATGGAAAATAGGACTTGTGCTTGAGCGGCTGGGGCGATTCGCACCGCCTCGTTGCGCACGGACACGCAGCCCGGGGCTGGTGAAGAAGCGAGGATTTTGGGGGCTTCGCTGCCGGCGTCGGGCGGCGTTGCGGGGGCGGGGACGGCTTCCAAGGGCGTAGGGGGCGTCTCTTCCGGCGGCGGGCGGTTATCCACCGCGGGCGGTTCCGGTTGGGACGGCGCAACGGTCACGGAGGGAAGGGAAAACGTCTGTTCCTGCCATTGACCCTTGAGGGGATTGAAAGTCGCAATCGAGAAGGGGGCGGGCTGAAAGACGCCCTCGGACGGCAAGATAAAATCGTATTGGAATGTCAGTTCGCGGTTGTCTTGGCGGACGAGGCGAGGCGGATAGGCGCGAAAGCCGGCGCCCGGATCGTAGGCGGGGAAGACGGGCGGAATGCGCTCCGTAGAGGGTCCTTGCAGGGTGCACAGCAGCGTTGCGATTCCTCCGGGCGGGCAATTTGTCGAAACGAATCCGGCGGAGATTTTGTAGGTGCCGATGGCATCGACGGCACAAGCGGGGCGCGTCTCGACCGGGACGGGAAGCACGATGCAGACGAGCGAATTGGTCGAGGCCATCGTAAACGGTTTGATCTGGTCTCGAGGATAGAACAGGTACATTTCGTTGGCATTGAGGCATTCGCCGCTCACGGAAAGACCAAATGCGTAGGTGCCGGGTTTCCGGAAGAAGAAGGGAGTGGACTGCGCCTGCAACAGATTCTTCCGGGACGATGGAATTTGGCTATACCGGAAAGCGGAAAGATTTTCCTGTTGCTCCTCTGAGAGCCCCGTGAGGCGTATGTCGGTCAATCTCACGAAATTCAAGTCGGCCAAATCGAATGTGAAGCTTAACGCGACCTCCTGTCCGGCATAGTATTGTTTGGCGGCAGGCGATAGATTGACCTTGAGGACGGGTCCCTTGGCGGGTCGTTCCCCGGCGTTATCGGCGGCCTGAAGGTGGCAACTGGCGCAAATCGCGAACAGGAGCGCCGTCAGGATTCGTTTCATGCTTGTTCCTCCATGGTCCAATCGGGGAGCGGCCGGAGCAGTGTATGTTCGGTGGCGAGAATGCCGGCGCTCAAGAAAAGCAATGCGAGGAAGCAGAGCAGGAGGATGGCGTTGCGGAGGCGACCGGGCCGGAAAAGGAGAAAGAGCCAGAGGAGCGCCCAAGCGATCGCGCAGGCAGTGTAGCGTTGGGATCGCGACAAGCGATAATGGAATGCGAGGAGGGTGCGGTACCACGGGAGGCTTTCGGGCGCGACGGCATCGGGATTGGCGAGGGCGAGTGTTTCGCGAGCGGAGTAGGCGATAAGCAGGTCGTTTTGGAGTTCGGGGGTTGATCCGGAGAGGGCTTCGGCGCGGCAGAGCGCGTCAAGAGCCGGACCGGCGGCAAGTTCGGGCTTGCCGGTCATGAGCAGGGCGATGGCATAGCTGTGGCAGAGTCCGGCGCGTGGCGGCGCCAGATCGATGAGGTCGCGATATCGGCGGGCGACGGCGGCCCAGTCTTTCGGAGAAAGGGATAGGGCGGCGGCGGCATTGGCTTCCCGCCAGCGAAAATCGGTTCCGGCATCGGGGGGCGAGGCGTCGGCGTCGGCAGTCCAACAAGAAAGCGAGAAGAACAGCGTCAGGATGCGAACGGTCTTGAAGAGTCCGGCGAGACGGGCACGATAGGTGCGCACGGTTTGTTTGGGATTGCCTTCGGGGCGGAACTGCGCCTCGGTGATGGCGTTTAGGATGGCATCGATTTCGGCGAGAGTTTCGGGCGGGACGTGGCGGGAGGCGAGGATTTGGCGGATTTCGGTTGAGGTCAATCCGATGTGTCGAATGCCGTAGCGATCGTGCAAGAGGCGTGTGACGGCCTGCATGATTTCGGCGGGTGTATCAGCGGAGAGAATCCGAGCCGTTGCGCGATCGCGTGCGGTCATGCGCCGGAGGGTGGAGGCGATGGCGTGCCGGCGGCGTGCGAGCACCCGCAGCAGACGGAGGGCGAAAAAGAAGACGGGCGGGAGCAGAAAGGCGAGCCGGGCTTGGCTGCGGGGGATGGCGGGGGTGCGCGGAAGGCCTTCTTCCGGGGAAAAGACGAGTCCGGATGGTGTGCGGGCGCGGACGGAGTTTTGGCTGGATGAAGAGGCTTCATCGGCCTTGGCGGAGAGGATTGCCTCGGCGTCGATGGTGGTGACGGCGTCTTCCACGTAGATGGGAATCGGGAGTGTTTCGATGGTTTTGTAGACGTGTTCGGCGAGGTCGAAGCAGGGGAGGGAAAAGGCGGGAATTTCGGCGGTGCCGGCGCTGATGGGGCGAAAGCGGTAGGTAAATGCGGAAGACCCGTCGCGGGAATCGGTGCGCGCCGGTTCGCCGATGGCGCGGAACGCCTTTGCCATGGCGGGATGCGAGGCGAGCGGCGGGGCGGATACGGAGGGCAGAAGGGGCGTATCTGCGCGGAGACGGAGCGTCAATTCGATGGGATCGCCCTTTTTGCAGGATTGCGTGCTGACCGAGAGGTGGGCGGAAAGATTTCGGACGGACGCACCGAAGAAGCCGGCCGGGCGGTTTTCGGCGGGGGGCGGCACAATGGAAACGGTCAATGGGTCGGAAAGGACAATACCGCTCTGTTTTTTTCCGTCAGGGGCGTAAGACGCCGCTCCGCCAGGGAGCGTCAGGCGAACGGCCGGAAAGAGAATGGAGTCCTCTTCGATTGCATGCCAAGGCCCGATGGGAAGAACATAGCGCGTGAAGTTGGTTCCGTTTTCGGAGAAGGGCGTTCCTTTCAGAGAAATCGGCAAGGGACCGTATGCGGTGGGGAAATCGGGCAAGAGGAATCTGTCCCCTTCTTCGGAATCGATGAGCGGCTTCAGAATGTCTTCGACAGGACGAAATGCCGCCTCGACAGGCGGAGCGGCATTTTTCCGGGTTGGAGCCGGTATTCTCGTGAGCATCGGAATGATCAGCTCGGGATCGGCCGTGCGGTTGGTGATTGTCCCGGCGGCAAGATCGATGAGAAGCTCGAGGGTGAAGTTGTCGTTGAGAATGACGGGATCCGGCTTTGTCCGCAAGGTGACGCGCATGCCCGGAACTGCGGTTGGGCGGATGACCGTAACCGGGGGAATCTGCGCTCTGAGTGTTTTTTTCTTGGTCTTGAGAGAGACTGACCCCAAATCGCACGAACCGAATTGATCGGGACGGCATACGTATGTCCAGCTTTTCCGGATATTGAATTGCCCGTTGTTGAGCACTGTCGACGGCTGCGCACCGAGGCAGGAAAGTTCGGGAGGCCCATCCTTTTCGAAAGTTATGTCCGTTGCGCTCTCGTC
>JBJEVW010000168.1:0-13111 GCA_051884735.1 Kiritimatiellia bacterium
CCGCTCTTCGACGCGTCGCTGGGCTGTTTCGATGCTGTGGTTGAGCCAGCGGTGTTCGATGGGTTCTCCCTCCTGCATGCCGAGGCGCGTCATGAGCCCGGCGATGCGATCGGAGCCGAAGAGGCGCATGAGGCCGTCTTCGAGCGAGACGTAGAAACGCGAAGCGCCGGGGTCGCCTTGGCGGGCGCAGCGGCCGCGCAACTGGCGGTCGATCCGGCGGGATTCGTGCCGTTCGGAGCCGATGACGTAGAGGCCGCACGGACGCTCCGTGAGCAGTTCGCGCAGCGTATGCGTTTCTCCGGCCGGCTTTTGGTCGAGCGAGACTTGCGAGTGGATCAAATCCTGCGAAACCCAGACGACATCCGGCCCCAGTTTGATATCGGTGCCGCGTCCGGCCATGTTGGTGGCAATCGTCACGGCGCCCTTTTGTCCGGCAAGAGCGACGATTTCGGCTTCGCGGGCGTGGTTTTTTGCGTTGAGGACATTGTGCGGAATGCCAGCCTGCCGGAACATGCGCGAAAGAAATTCGGAGGTTTCCACCGAAACCGTGCCGATCAGAACCGGCTGTCCGGCGCGATGGCACTCGCTGACTTCCTTGATGATGGCGGCGAACTTTTCGCGTTGCGTGCGGAACATCAAATCATTGCGGTCGACACGGCGGATTGGTCGGTTGGTCGGGATGACGACGACATCCAAGTGGTAAATGTCGTTGAATTCCGAGGCTTCGGTTTCCGCCGTTCCGGTCATGCCGGAGAGTTTCTTGTAGAGGCGGAAGTAGTTTTGGATGGTAATCGTGGCGAGGGTTTGCGTTTCGCGCTCGATTTGCACGCCTTCTTTGGCTTCGACGGCCTGGTGGAGCCCGTCGCTCCAGCGGCGGCCGGGCAGAATGCGGCCTGTGAATTCATCGACAATGAGGACTTTGTTGTCCATCACGACATAGTCCGTGTCCTTCTCGAAGAGCGTATAAGCCTTGAGCAGCTGCGCGACATTCTGGATGCGTTCTGTCCGTTCGGCAAAGTTCTTTTGGACATCGGCGCGGCGCCGGGCGCGTTCTTCGCGGGAGAGATTTTCGCTGTCGATCAATGCCATTGCCGTAACGAGGTCCGGAACAACGAACATCTCGGGATCGGCGGGGTTGAGTTCGGCGCAACCGCGGTCGGTCAAGGACGCATCGCGCATCTTTTCGTCGACCACGAAGAGGAGTTCTTCGCGAAAAGCGCGCGCCTCGTCCTTGTGCAGATCGGTGAGCATCATATTCTCGACCGTTTCATGCAGTTTGCGGACGGCGGGGTTTTCGAGCATTGCCATGAACTCCTTGTTCTTCGGCATGCCGTGATAAATCTGGTAGAGGCACTTTTGGGCAGTAGCCTCCTCGTTGGCGTCGAGGGCTTTTTTGCATTTGGCGATGCGCTCTTCGATCAGTTTCACCTGCCGTTGGTAGAGGGCCTTGACCTTCGGCTGGAGTTCCTTGTATTGGTTGGAGGAATATTCCGCCGGGCCGCTGATGATCAACGGCGTGCGCGCCTCGTCAATCAAGATGGAGTCGACTTCGTCCACGATGGCGAAGGCATGGCCGCGTTGCACCTGTTCGCGGACATCCTGTGCCATGCCGTTGTCGCGCAGATAGTCGAACCCGAATTCGGAATTGGTTCCGTAAGTGATATCGCACGCATATTGTTCGCGGCGCTGCAAGGGGTGCATTGTATTCTGGATGCAACCGACTGTAAGGCCGAGCCATGTATAGAGATGGCCCATCCACTGCGAGTCGCGCAAAGCGAGGTAATCGTTGACCGTGACGAGTTGGACATTTTCGCCGGCAAGTGCATTGAGATAGAGCGGAGCCGTCGCCACGAGCGTCTTGCCTTCGCCGGTTTGCATTTCAGCGATTTTCCCTTGGTGCAGAACGATGCCGCCCATCAATTGGACGTCAAACGGAACCATGTTCCACGTCAGCGTATGGCCGCACACCTCGCACGTGGAGCCGACGAGACGGCGACAAGCGTTCTTGACGACCGCGAAGGCCTCGGGCAGCAGCTGGTCGAGCGTCTCTCCGTTCTGGTAGCGTTGTTTGAATTCAGGCGTTTTCGCCTTCAGCTCTTCGTCGGAGAGCGTCTTGAATTTCTCGTCCCATTCATTGATGCGATCTACAATGGGCCGGAGACGCTTCACGTCGCGGGCATGCTTGGTTCCGAAAATAGCTTCAAAAATATTCATGTGGTTGCAAAGAAATCCGCGGCTTTCGCACAGTCTTGCGGCAAGCCGGTTTCATACAAAAGAGAAGGATTGGCTCTTTTATCCTAGCAAAGCGCGCGCGAGGTGTCCAACCCCATGGGGAATCCGCTCGGGGGCGGCGCATTTGAAGCAATATCCGTTTTTCATGGGTAGATTATCGAAGCGTTGCCTCTAATCTTCAATCAGCAATCTTCAGTTTTCAGGGGCTCGTCCACCCTGAATACCCACGTTTTCGCATACTTGCCACAGGCAAAACGGAGGACGCAGAGCCATTGCGCACGCAGAGCCGCGCGCACATTACCCTACGGCGCGATGGGGACATCGCGCCGCCAACCCGCGCACCGCGCATACGCGGTTTATTTGTTTCCCGCAGAGGACGCAGAGAACGCAGAGCTATTCAGCATGCAAAACCGCGCGGGGGGTAGGGTTGGCTCCGCATACGCCCTTCTTTCCCAATCCTTGAGCGCGCAGCGCCCACTCTCATCGTCCGTGGCGGTTCACCACTCTCTGCGTTCTCTGCGTGACATTCTCTTCGCGAGGCAGAGCCACTACGCCCGCAAAGCCGCGCGCACATTACCCTACGGCGCGATGGGGACATCGCGCCCTACCGGCCATGCCGCTCCATCGCACACGCGCCGCCACACGCCCGTGTCCCGTTGCGGTTAGGTATGATGATCGGCTGTCGGGCCTCCCGACTCGCGCCGCCAACCCTACGCAGGTTATTTGTTTCCCGCAGAGGACGCAGAGAACGCAGAGCTATTCAGCATGCAAAACCGCGCGGGGGGGGGTTAGGGTTGGCTCCGCATACCCCACAAAAAAAAAAAATCCTTGGGCGCGCAGCGCCCACTCTCTGCGCACTCTGCGTTCTCTGCGCGACAATTTCTTCGCGAGGCAGAGCGATTACGCACGCAAAGCCGACGCACGTTACCCTGCGGCGCGATGAGGACATCGCGCCCTACCGGCCATGCCGCTCCATCGCACACGCCCGTGCGCGCCGCCCCGCACACGCGCCGCCAACCCGCGCACCGCGCATACGCGGTTTATTTGTTTCACGCAGAGGTGGCGCGCCGCCACGAGGCGATGTTCCCGCTTTTGCAAACGGAAAAAATCTGCTACTCTTTCCGTATCTGCGAAAATAAAGAAAAAACGATGACACTATCCGAAAAGACCGCGCTCATCCAAACAGCGCTTGATGACCACAAGGCGGAAGACATCGCCGCCTACGATGTAACCGGAAAAAGTTCCATTACGGATTCCGTCGTGATTGCGACGGCGACGTCCGCGCCGCATTTGCGTGCGCTCATGGTTGCCGTCGAGCGAACCATGGCGGAGCAAGCCGGCGAGCATGCCCGTGTTTCCGGCACGCCTGAAACGGCTTGGATCGTGTTGGACTATTTCGATGTGATGGTCCACCTGTTTCTAAGCGACGCCCGCAAGTATTACAACATCGAAGCCCTCTGGAAGTAAACGTTTTTCGGGGGGACTTTTGCCCATGCCATCGCCATCCCATCCCATCCGGTATCGCGTCGAATATGCGCTTGTCCGCAGTTTCGGGGCGTTTTTCTGCATGCTTCCGCATGCGGTCGCGCAGGGCATAGCCGTTTCGATTGGGGCGGTGGCGTATCGGCTTTTGGCCTCGCGCCGGCACGAGGCGCTTCGCCGGTTGCGGCTGGTTTTGGGGCCGGACGTTCCGGAGAAGCAACTTCGCCGGGAGGCATGGCTTTCCTTCCGCAATCTTGTCTTGAATCTGGTCGACATGCTGCGCATCGGCCGATTCGGCGAGAAGACGCTTCACCGCCAGATTCCGCAGTACTCGGAATGCATCCGGCATCTGCGCGATGTTCTCGCGCAGGCAAACGGGCGCGGCATCATTCTTGCGCTTCCGCATTGCGGCAATTGGGATCTTGCCGGGTCTGCCGTCTTTTTGGCGGGACTTCCCATTTTCAGCGTAGCCGGCAAACAGCGCAATCCGTACATCAATCAATTGCTCAACGATTGCCGCGGCGGGCACGGTATGGAAATCCTCGAACGCGGAGAAAGCGGAGGCCGTGTTTTTCTCCAGATGCTCAAGCGCGTCCGGAATGGACAGATTTTCGCCATTTTGCCGGATTCGCGCTCGTTCACGCCGGCGCTGCCCATTCCGTTTCTCGGCGGAGAGGCGAATCTCGCCCGCGGCATGGGGCTTCTCTCCTGGAAGGCCAATGCTCCCATTGTTCCCCTCGTGATGCGCCGCGTTTCCTGGCGCGCATTCGATTTCACCTTCTATCCGACGCTTTGGCCGGATCTTTCCGCCCCTTGCGAAAAGGAGGAGCTACGCCTGACCCGGACCGTGATTGCGCATTTCGACAAAGCCATTCGCGAGACGCCGGGGCAGTGGTTTTGGTACAACAAGCGCTGGGTTCTCGATCCGCCCCAAAAAGCGTGATAAAACCGGATTCCCGGCACCGAAGGGGCGCGCACGGCAATTGTCCGTTTCGGCAAGGGCCGGAGAGGCGGCTACGGTGTTTTTCGGGGATGTTTCTTGAGAGAACAAGATATTTTTGTTAGGTTCATGTGCCATGACAGAAGAAGATAAAATAACCCTTCTTATCGTCGACGACGAGAAGAATACGCGGGAGAGCCTGGGACGGGCCTTGAAACGGCAATATCGGGTTTTCACGGCGGAGTCCGCCGAGACGGCCTTGTCGATTTTGTCGAAGGAAAGCGTCGATCTCATGCTATCGGATATTCGCATGCCGGGCGAGGATGGGCTTTCGCTCCTCAAGACGGTCCGTCAGCGTTATCCGTCTGTCCTTTGCATTTTATTGACGGCGTACGGCTCCATTGAAACCTCGGTGGAAGCGATGAAATCGGGTGCGTATGATTTCTTGACGAAGCCCGTCAATTTGGATCAGCTGGACATCAAGCTGGACCAGGCGTTGAAAACGCGCAAATTGGAGAATGAGAACCGGGAACTGCGCAAGCGGCTGGACGATCGCTACGGATTTGAGAACATCATTGGCACATCCGAGCCGATGCAGGCTTTGTTCGATACCATTCGTCAAGTATCGCCCACGCAGGCCAACGTCTTGATTCAGGGGGCGAGCGGAACCGGCAAGGAGCTGGTAGCCCGCGCCATCCACCAGCTTTCGTCCCGGTCCGAAGGGCCCTTTGTCGCCGTCCATTGCGCGGCGCTCTCCCCCACGCTTCTGGAAAGCGAGCTGTTCGGGCACGAAAAGGGGGCATTCACCGGAGCGGTTGCGCAGAGCAAGGGCCGTTTCGAGCTGGCGAATGGCGGTACGCTGTTTCTGGATGAAATTTCCGAAATCGATCTTTCGATGCAAGTGAAGCTGTTGCGCGTATTGGAAACGCGCACCTTCGAGCGCGTCGGCGGCGAAAAGACGCTTTCGACCGATATCCGGGTCGTGGCGGCGACGAATCGCAATCTGAAGGAATATGTCGCCGAAGGGAAGTTTCGCGAGGATTTGTATTACCGGCTCAACATCGTGGATATCCGGATGCCGTTGCTGTCGGAACGGAAGTCCGACATTCCGCTGTTGTGTGCGCATTTCATCAAAGATTTTTCGAAGAAGAACAATCGCGACGTCTCGGGTATCGAGCCGGCGGCGATGGCGCTTCTGCAAGCGTATCCGTGGCCCGGAAACGTCCGCGAGTTGCGCAATATCATCGAGCGCATGATTGTCCTTTCGCATGGCAATCTCTTGACGGTGATGGACGTTCCCGCCAACATCCGGGACGATGCGCAAAAGGCCGTCGAAGCCACCGGTGAACCGAATCGGACGGAATCCCTTGCGCAGACGGAAAAGCGCAAGATTCTGGCTGCGCTCGAAGCCGCCGGCGGAAACCGTTCCCGCGCAGCCGTTGCCCTCGGCATCAGCCGGCGGACGCTGCACCGCAAACTGGCCGCCTGGGGCATTACCGGTGCGGACGGAAAAGCGGAACCGGAGGAGTAGGCTTTTTCCTCTGACACGTTTCAACATTCTTTTTTCTCCTTTGTCTGTCTCCCTCACTTCCATTCCATTATGAAGAAAATTACGGTTTCCGCTTTGGCGATTGCGCTGTTGTCCATGTCTACCGTATCTGGACGTTCGGACGAGCTTCCCGATTTGTTCAGTCTGCATCTGGATGTCGAGCGTCCTTCGTATATCTTTTCCGGCGCGTTTCAATCCGACACCCAATTCGGGCCGTATGGATCGACCGACATTGCCGAAGCGGAGGCATTCTTCGATTTCGGGAAAATCGATGGCATTCTTTGGGGAGCCTTTGGGTTGACGGGGCATGCGCATGGCCTGTATTTTGTCGACAATCCGAGCATGAACTCGTTGCCGGACGGATTGGTCGATGCGTATGTGGAACCGAGTTTCACGATCCGGTTTGTCAATGGCTGGTCGTGGCGCGTTGCGGCACAGCCCGGTCTGTATTCGGATGTAACGGAGCCTTCGTTCGGCTGTCCCGTATCGGTCAATGCCTATTTTGCCGCCTCGCCGGACTTTTCGATTGTTCTCGGCGGTACGGTGCGGCCCGGCTGGGACATCCCGTTCATTCCGACGATTGGACTGCGTTTCTCCTACGAGGACATGATCCGGGTCGAGCTGGGCTGTCCGCGTTCGCGGATCGACTTGTTCCCGGGGTATGTCCTCTCGTTCTTTGCGCAAGGAGAGTGGACGAATATCACGTACGGTCTGGAAGGCAAGAATGGGATTCCCGAGGATTTGACATGGGATGAAATCCGCGTTTCGGCGGGTGCGTCTCTGCGCATTCTCGGCACGTGGATCGTGACCGGAGAAATCGGCACCTATCTGGAGCGGGAGCTCTCTGCCGACGTTGCGGAAAACAACGCCATGGATCTTTCCAAGGAGCCGTTCATCCGCGTCTCGCTTTCGAGCTCATTCTGACCGGCCGGGGGCGGAAGGCTTCAATCGCGACGGGACATGCGGTCGAGCAGCATCCGGTCGAGCGGGCAGAGCGGAAGCGCTGCCGCTTCATCGGCATTCAGCCACTGCAAACCAGAGTGTTCGAGCGCCATCGGCGTGCCATCGGCGATGCGGCATTCGAGCAGCATGAGGTGAAGCGTCCGTTCGCCGGCCGTCTCGGTGGCATCGGCGACAATGGCTCCGGCTTCGAGCGTGATGGCGAGCTCTTCCTGGCATTCGCGCACGATGGCTTGGCGAGTCGTTTCGCCAGGCTGCAATTTGCCGCCCGGAAATTCCCACAGGCCGCCGTTTGGTTTTCCCGCAGGGCGTCGGCAAAGCAGCATGCGCCCGTCTTTACGCACGATTTTTGCCGCAACCACCTCCAGCCTTTGTGGCGGTGTTCCGGGAATCGATCCCGACAGAACGGTCTCTTCGCCGGGGCGGAACGAAAGTTTTTTTTCGCTTCCATCCGGCAGAAGAAAGACGGTTTCCGCGGCGCGTGAGGCGGCAATGCGGGCGTGGAAAGAACGTCGGGACCAATCCAGATCGATGGAGAGTCCGCCATGCGTCCGCAAGCCGGAGATGGCACCTTGTTCCCAGCTCCGGGGAAATGCGCCGAACAGGACGACCTTGATTTTCCCGTCCGGCGTCCTGCGGTGGCTTTGGACAAACATTTCGCCGATTGCGGCCGTGACGCCGAAATTGCCGTCGATTTGAAAGGGCGGGTGGGCATCGAACAGATTCATATAGATGCCGCCCTTTCCATTGCAGCCATCGTGGGTCGGTTCGCGCATGTGCAGAAGGCCGCCCAGGCTGCGAAGGGCGCGATCAGGATCGCCGAAGCGGACATGAAGCGCAGTGCGCCAGCCCATTGCCCATCCTGTGCTGAAGTCGCCGCGTGCATTGAGGGAAAGGCGTGCGGCGTCAAAGCATGCGGCGTTCTTTTCAGGCGTCCATTCGGCAGCCGGATAGATGCCGTACAAGTGCGAAACATGGCGATGGCGCTGTTCCCATTCGCGAAATTCTTCGTTCCACTCGAGAAGGCGTCCATCGGAGCCGATTCTGGGGGGCGGAAGGCGCGAGAGCGTTTCCCGGAATTCGGCGGCCCACGGCTCGGCATCGCGTTTCAAGACGGCGCCCATTTCCAAGGATGATTCCAGTGTTTCGCGAATGATGCTCAGATCCATCAGCGCGCCCGATGTACTGGAGACGCCATTTTCCGTGGCGGGATCGATGAAACGGTTTTCCGGAGAGATGGAGGGGCAGGTCGTCTTGAAGCCGTCCGATTCCACGAGAAACGCATGGAGAAATTGTGCGGCTTCGAGCAGAATGTCGAAATCGCGGGACAGGATCGCCCTGTCTCCACCGAAGCGATAGCGTTCGGCAATCTGCCGGCAGAGCCAACCTGCGGCAAGCGGCCAGATTTTATGGGTTGCATTTCCGCTGGCGGGTTCCGTGAAATGCCAGATGTCGGAATTGTGGTGGAGACACCAGCCGGGAACGCCGTACAGGCGGCGAGCCGTATCGCGACCATACGGAACGAGACTCCGCAAATAACCGAAAAGGGGTTCGACGCATTCCGGAAGTGCTGTTGGCTCGGCGGGCCAATAGTTCATCTCCGTGTTGATGTTGGTCGTCAAGTTGCAACCCCAAGCCGGATGGAAGGAATCGTTCCAAAGTCCTTGCAGATTGACGGGGCGTGAGCCGGCGCGGCTGGAAGAGATGAGCAGATAGCGGCCAAAGTTGAAGAGAAGGGCGGCAAGCGTCGGGGAGAAGGTGCGTTCGGTTTCGGAGGTGTCGCCGGCAAGGAGGCGCGTATCGGTCGGCAGGTCGTCTTCGGGTGTGCCGTCAATCCGGAAACGCGAGCGGTTGTAGAGGGTTTGGTAATCGTCCGTATGACGTTGCAGGAGGCGGTCGAAACCCTTTTCCGCCGCCGCTTCCACGCGTGCGGTTGCGGTGGCATGGCTACTGGTGAAATCCTGTGTTTGCAGAGCGGTGTCGGACGTATCGGTTGCGATGGCGAGGAAAAGATCGGCACCGCGTTGGAGACGCAAGCGGAGCGTGCCATCGGGTGCCGGTTCGGCGGCGAAGCTTCCGTGCGGGACGATGCGGAGGGCGAGGGTGAAGACGGAGCCGCTTTTTCCGGATTCGTCTTGCCAAATCAGTTCGTTGTAGCGATTGTGGAACGGAGCATAGCCTTCAAAGAGAAGATCTTGGGCAGACGGGGTTTTGCACGTCCCGTGGTTCGGGGAGGTGAACGAAACCTCCAGCACAAAGGGGAGGTTGGCCGAATGCTCGATCCGGAGAGCGAGGACGCGATCGGGATTCGAGACGAAGGCGGTACGGCGGAAGAGGGCGGATGAGCCATCCGGGAGCAACCGCCGCTGGGAAACCTCTACTCGTGCGCAGGAGAGATCGAGCGAGCGCGTATAGCAGCCGGCGTCCGAGCCGATTTCCCCGAACCGGAGAAACAGATCGCCTGCAGGCAGGTAACTCGCACTGTCGCCGCAGGTCATTTCATCCGAAATGAATTCCTGTGCCTTGGTGAAACGGCGTTCATGGATTAGCTTGCGCGCGGTTTCCAGTTGGGTTCGCCAATTCGGATTCGCATTCCGCTGTTTCCCGGTGCCGGACCAGATGGAGCTTTCGTTCAACGCAATCCGTTCCTCTTCCTCTCCGCCAAAAACCATGGCGCCGAGGAATCCGTCGCCCAATGGCAGGGCGCCCTCCCAATAGGGAGCGGGTTTGTCGTACCAGAGAAATTCACACGCTTTGTTCATGGAAAAAAAAAGAAAAGTTCGTTTTGGGGCGACGTTTGGAAGGATGGGTGCGCAGGCATCGTGCCGAAAGGAAGAAGTCCATCGGCAAAGAGAAATTGCTTTTGCCGGATGCTAAAAGAGCCCGAGCTGACCCGAGACAACGAGTTTGTGGCCTTTTTCGATATCCGGGTCGGAGGTGTCGTACACCACGAATTTGACGGCGGGGAAACGCTTTCGAAGAGTGGTCCGGATGAAATCCGCAACGGCGGCGACATTGCCGGGATCGTCATCGGAAAAACCGACGCTGATCGGCTTTCGGGTCCCCAATCGTTCGACCATTTTGAAGATATCTTCGAGAAAGGCGAGAATGGCGAACTGTTTGCGGTGTTCGGAGTTTTGGGGATCGAAGTTGGCGTTTTCCGCGACCTTCCGGATGAAATCCGGGTTGGATGCGGCGTGGTAGTGGTTTTGGCCGAGGTAGCGCTCCAGGATTTCGGCGTCGGAAAGGCGTTCGTTCAGGCCCGGCTCGTCATAGCACACCGTATAGCCGCGGAGATTGCGGATCATTTCCTTTTTGTCCTCGGGCGTGAGAATGCGCTCGATGAACAGCTCGACGCCTTTGCGGAGGGTGCCAGGGTTGTGGCCGCGCGTTGTGACGATGGCAAAGATCCGCCCTTCGCGAAGGGTCTTGCAAAAGGTGTTGAAGGAAGGCGGATGACGGTTTTTGCCGGAGAGAACCCGGTCGATTGCGTCGTTGGCGTCCTTCAGGAATTTGGATTCGGAGCCTTCGATATCGCGAAATTCGACAAATGCCTTTTCCATGTTTCCGCCCGGCGGGCGGTAGTTGACCGTATCTTTGCGGACAACCGAGAAGACGGCGGTGGAAACCAGGTGCGGTACCCATGTGCCGTTTGCCAACCGGCGTTCCAGGTGGATGTACGTCGGCATGTGCAGAATATTGTCATCCCAGTCGAAAATGTAGTATTTGAGATCGCGATTGGCGATGTCGGGATTGTAATCGTTTGCCGGCATGGGAGATTCTCCTTTGAGAGGCAGAAAACGAATGGTTCGGCTAAGGGAAAACAGGGGGAATATGCGGCGAATTGCCGTTGGCGGGAGATTCGGCGACCGGTTTGGCGGAAGCGCTTTCGTTCTCCTCGCCGGCGGGCTGTGTCGCCGCTGTGGCGGAAGTCTTTTCCATCACATTGGTTTCCGCGTTGGTTCCGCCGGACGGAGCCGGCGCTTCCGCGGGAATGTACTCCGGCAGGGAAATCGATTTCGGATTGACGGGTTTGTGGTTTTTGATGGTGACGGATGCCGTGACAATCGAAGGGTCTGCGGAGAGAATGCCGGAATCGGACGGAATGATGAGGCGAACCGGTTGCGTGAACGACTCGGTTTTTCCGTCGACGTCGATTTCGGATGTCGGAATCGAGAGCCCCTTTTTGCTGAAATCGCTCAGTTTCGAGTAGGGGCCGAAGAAGGTGACGACGAGCGGATCGGGCAGCGAGACGGAGGCGGTAGCTTGGAGCGGTTTGCCGCGCAAGACGGGAATCGTCACGATATTGGTCGTCACGAGCTTGGCCATGTGCTCGTAGGTTACGCTGATTTCCTCGGGAATGATCGAGTCGACGCGAAGATTGCCAAGCCCTTTTATGGATTTTGGCGAAAGTTTTACGGTGTCAATGTGGCTGCAGCCTTCGCTCGCGCAGTTGGGCACGGGAGAGAAGTTCTGCTCGAGGGAAAGGGCCGTTTCGTCGAACCGGTCGATTTCATCCTTCGAGCCGCGCAACCAAATGCGGACTGTTTTCGGCGAGGTGGAAACGATGACGGTCTTGTTGTTCTGGTTTTGGATATGGAGCGGAACGCGATAGTCTTTTTTCTCTCCAAAACTTTTGTGGACGCCCAGAATGATCAAAAGGGCCAGCAGAAAAGAGACGGTTTTCAGGCCTCCGTTGTGGCCAAGCGTTTTGGCGAAGAGTTGTACCAGCGTATCGCCGATGCTCTTGCCTGTGCGGAGGAGGTCTGCCCGGAAATGCGGTTTTTCGGAAGCGCATTGTTTTTCATCCGGATTTTTCATGTCATGCCGTCTCCTTGATATGCCGGAAGAATGCCTGAAGCCTCTGGTTCTTGATTGGGGTTTCGGGAAAAACCTGATCGAGGCACGCCCGGACGATGGCCGCATATTCCGCTTCCTCCAAGCCGCGGTACAGCTCCCCGTTGCAGGCTATGGAAACGGTGCCGTTTTCCTCCGAAGTGACGAGCACGACGGCATCTTGATTCTCGGAAAGACCGATTGCCGCGCGATGGCGCGTGCCGAAACTTTCGCGGCTTTGCGCACCTTCGGCGAGTGGAAATACGCAACCGCCATAGTAAATGAGCGAATTGCGGATGATGATGCCGCCATCGTGAACCGGCGCACCGGGATAGAAGAGGCTGCCGATGACTTCCCACATGACCGGAAGCGGTTCGGAAAAGCGGACCCCGGTCGTGGTGTACCGTTCCAGCGACTCTTTCCGCTCCAGCACGATGATGGAGCCGATTTTCTGTCCGGAGAGCTCCTTCAGGGAGTGAATCAACTGCTCTGAAGCGCCGACTTGCGGTTTGTCATCCTTTTTTTTGCGGGTGTTGGCATTGTGGCCGACTTCCTGGAAGATCCGCCGGATTTCCGGTTGGAAGGCGACAATCAGCAAGAGCGGTATGATTTTGGATAGCATCGCCAAAACCCGTTCCAACTCCTCCAGTTGGAACAGATACGCAATTCCCCATTGCACAAACAGAAGAATGAGAACATAAAAAGGTGCACGCAACCCCGGTGTTCGTCTCAGGTATTCCAAAACATAGTAAATGGGTACCGCAAGAAGAACGGCTTGCAAAAGAAGTAAAAGCGTTATACCAAGCACGGTGCAAGAAAGGGTTGCAATTGTCGGCGTACCGGGAAGAGAAAAAGAAGGCCGGAAAGACGGCGGTTTTTCCGTTTGTTTCCCTGTATTGCGCAACTGGACGGAAAGCGCGTCGGTAGAGATGCAAAGCGCCAAGAAAACGCAAGCGAAAAGCGGCGGAAATATCCTTCGATTCCTTTTCGACAATGGTACAGCAAAAGGAGCTTGTGCGCAAGGTTGAAATCGAATTTTTTTTGATTTTTTTGAAGTTTGTGGCTTCCAGAAGTAAACTTGGTTTTAGTAGTAGTTTACCCCCTATAAAGAC
>JBJEVW010000169.1:0-13077 GCA_051884735.1 Kiritimatiellia bacterium
TTCCGGTCGCCTCAACCCCGCAAGTTTATTGGACTTCTTGCGTTGGGTGGGGGAATAATTTGCACACTATGGGATGGTAGTGAACCAAAAAATAACTTTGTGTTCCTATCCTTTCAGCGTAATGGTCTTTGTGTTCCTTTGTGTTCTTTTCGCGCGGCTTGGTTTTTGTGGCTTTGTTCCGCACGGCGGCAAAACGCTCGGCGGGACTGGAAGAGGGGGCGGCAGGTGGTTCGGGGCGCAGGACCGACGCATTTCGATTTTCTGCTGACAATCAGTTGACTACGCGGTGAATGCGTCGCCCCTGTGTTCAGCAGGCATGGGTATTGATTTTTTGGGGGTGTTTTGATAGCTTCTCCCTCCAATAAGTCCCAGACGGAAAAGCCTTTCGGCTTTTTTTCTGGATCCCATCTAGGAAGATGACGCTCTTTTTTCTGCGCAAGGGGGTGTCGCTTCGATTGCGCGGAAAAGAAAGAAAAGTATGACAACATCGAAAGTTCCGGATACATCGACAACGCTCCTCCGGAATGTAGCCGATTTGCAGCACGCAAGGTGGTCGCTTTTCTATTCCCGGTATCAGCCGATGATGCAGGCGTATTTGCGGGAGCGTTTTCCGACGTTAGATCCCGAAGACATCATTCAAGAAACCTTTGCCGCCTTGACGAAGATTCTGCCCGACTACAAATACGAACCCGAAAAGAATGGTGCCTTTCACAATTTTCTGACGGGGGTGCTTCGCAACAAGGCACTTTGCGCCCTCCATCAG
Source organism: Kiritimatiellia bacterium (assembly GCA_051884735.1). Taxonomy (GTDB): domain Bacteria; phylum Verrucomicrobiota; class Kiritimatiellia; order RFP12; family UBA3636; genus JAEDLN01. Next base: position 764 of record JBJEVW010000169.1, read on the forward strand.
TCAAAACGGCAGATGGCGATTCAAGAACGGATGCAACTTGCCATTTCCGTCAACGGCAAGACCGTGCAAGAGCAATCCTATGAGGAGTGGCGCGCCGCCCTTTTTGAAGTTGCCTTGCAGCAGTTGCTGGCGGATGAGTCGATACAAGACCGCACCAAACAGGCATTCATCCGTACCGCGATCAAGGGAGAGCCGATCGCAGAGGTCGCGAAGTCGCTTGGCGTTCAACGCAATACGGTGGATTGCATGCGCTCGCGCATGTTCCAGAAACTGCAATCGATTGTCGAGAAATTGAAAAGTCTATGTTGAACACGACGGATATTGGCGAGTTGGGCAAGTTTTTGTCGGATAGCGGAAAGGAAACGTTGTCGCGTCTTCAGGGCGGGGAAGAGGTATTTGCCGTTGGCGAAACGCTAGGGCTTTGGCGAATCGAGGCCTTTCTCGGGCGGGGCGGAAACGGCGAAGTCTATCGGGTCGTCCATTCCGTTTCGCAGATATCGGCGGCCGCCAAAGTGTTGATTCGGACGGATGATGCGGCGAAAAGGCGTTTCCGGAACGAGATTGATTGTCTCATTGAGAATCGGCTACCCCAGTTTCCGCGCTTTTTCGGGTGTGGCGAAGAGAAGGGGCGGTCGTATTTCATCCTTGAATTGTTGGAGCCGGTTGATGTGCCGACGGACGAGAAGGACATTGCCGCCTACTTGCTCCAAGTCTGCTCTTGTGTCCGTGCGTTGCATCTTTCCGGCATTGTCCATCGCGATCTCAAACCCAAGAATATCATGCGCCGGCCGGGCGGGCAGATGGTTCTCATCGATTTCGGTCTTGCCAAAGCCCCCTTTTTCGCGGCGCGTCCCCGAACGGATATTTCCATTGTCGATGGGAATGTGATTGCGGCCGGGACGCCCGACTATGCGGCACCGGAGCAGTTGACCGGCGGCGAGGTTTCGCAGGCGGCCGACATCCACGCCCTTGGCCGATTGGCGAATATCGCATTTGGCGGCAATCCGTCGCATTCCTGGGCTGCCATTATCCGTCGTGCGACCAGTTCGATTCCTTCGCAACGCTATGATACGGTCGATGCATTTGCGCGCGCCATTCGCCATCGCAACCGGGCGAAGCACTGCCTCATCGGCTGTCTAGCGGTGGCATTGCTGTCGGGGGGATTGGGTCTGTATGTCAGACCAATCGTCCGGGAACGTCAGCTGTGGAAGTCCATTTGCGAAACGGCAAATCCCGAATTTCAGACGGATGAAAGGGGGTGCGCGATGGTTCGACTCAACAATGGCCATTATGTTTTCAAGCGTCCGCTCGTTTTGGAAGACAATCACGACTATTGGCTACTCGGGCCGGGGATATTGGATGCGAGCATCCAATCGAAAGGAAGCAACACGGTGATTCACCTTGGCGCTTGTCTTATTCTCAATCGATCCGAGATTCCGTACGAACAGGCCGGCATTCGCTATGATTTTAGCATGGAAACCTATTTGAATTTCACGAATCAGAAGAAACCGGAATCGTTTCCCGATTCTCATTTCATGGGGACGGGAGAGTATGAAGTTCGATTTCAAGGGCCTGAAACCCTGCGTGAGGTCAGGGCGTTGATGAAACAAGCCGGCAAAGACTTCTTCTAAGGAAAAAGCGGGGTTGGGAGTTCCGACAGCCGGAGATTGCGCCGAACCGCGACGGACCTGCAAGAGGGGGTCGGAAGGGGTGGCGCGTGGGCGCGATTATTCGTCGTCGGATTCGAATGGGGTGAAGCCGAAGAATTGCGGCTGGGAGCGGTAGTCGGTGTTTTCCGCGAAGGGAAGACCGGCGTGACGCGCAATGGTGCGCACCTCGTCGAAAGCGCCGGGAATGGAACGGGCGCGTTCGATGAGGTCGGCGAGACGGCTATTGGTCAGGAGGGAGGGAAGCGTTTCGCCGGGTTCGCGGTTTTGGTGCGTTTCGTAGAAACCGCGGATGGAGGCGAGGATGCCGGTGACGGCCGATTCGTGGATTTGGTTGAGTTCCAGAAGGCGATAGCAGAATGCTTCGGCGCTCACGCCGAAATGGCGTTTAATACGCAGGACGAGCGGGTAGGTCCAATCGCCGCGTCCCGTACCGAGCGAATTGGCAATAAAGAGAATGGCGTTGCGCGGAAGGAGAAAACAGGCGGCGAAATATTTGGCGAATCGGCGATTGGCTTCAGCGGATTCGAAGACGGGTTTTTCGCCGTTGTGGATGAAGAGGTAGAGATACGCCAGTTCGAGCGCAATCCGGAACAGTTGTTTTTCCGGCGTGTTGTTGCTGTTGACGACGAAGAAAGCGCCGCTATTGTTTCGATCGTAGAAAGAAAAACTTTCGGCACCGTGCGGAAGTTCGAGAAAGAGAATCCGGATACCCCTGTTTTCCAGCAGAGAAACAGAATCGAGGATGACGGAATCGCCGATTCCGAGGAAAGAGCGGACGGCGGCCGCAAGGGATTCTGCGCCATCGGTGGTGGTGCGGAAGGGTATGGTGAGCGGGATGGAGGTTTTGCGGAAAGCCCCGCAGAGCGTTTCGACGCGGAGGTAATCGAAGATCCTCTGTTCGAGGAGCGTGATGGTTTCTTCGGTCGGGAGCGGGGCTGCGTAAGAATCGAGGCGGGTTGTGCGAAGAATGCCGCGGCGGGTGAGGGGGGCGAAGAGTTTTTCTTCGGGGGTCTCGAAAAGTTCGCGAAGACCCGGGAGGAGCGAATCCGTTTCGGGCGATGTTCCGGGTGGCGGCGTCGTGGGGGAGCCGCCGGCGACGCGTAGAAGATCGTCGGGGGTTGTTCCGAGGGCTTCGCAGACGCGGCGAAAGGTGCGGAGGGACGGTGTGCGGTGTCCGTGTTCGAGCACGCTGATTTGACCGGGATTCATTTCCGCCAGTGCAGCCAGTTCGATTTGGCGGAGACCGCGACGAATGCGCAGATCCCGGAGTGCGGCACCGATATTGGCGGCCTCGCCCCTTTCCCCGTCGGGCGTGAAACCGGGCTTTTTGGAAAGACGTTTTTGTTTAGCCATGTTGTGGAATGGGATGAGAAGGGAGGTGTGAGGCGGGAGAGGAATCAGCGGAGTCCGAGTTCGCGGAGGACGGGGAGATTGCCATCGATGAGGCGGTTGATGGCATCGACGGAACAGCGGGAAGCCCCGCCATCGGGCGGTGTATGGAAGCAGTAGTCGAGCAAGGCGTCGATCGACGTTTCCGCAACATGCATGCGTGTATCGGAAGAGGCGTAATAGAGCAGCACGCGGCCATCGGGATCGGCGATCCAACCATTCGAGAAGACGACATTCGAGACGTCGCCGATCCGTTCCTCGCCCTGTGGCGCAATCAGATAACCACCGGGTTCTGCGATGATGCGGGACGGATCGTCGAGTGCGGTCAGGTAGAGATAAAGCACATACCGCAATCCGGCGGCGCAGCCGCGGACGCCGTGGGCGAGATGGAGCCAGCCGCGCGAGGTCCGGATGGGAGCGGGACCCTCGCCGTTTTTGACCTCGGCGATCGTGTGGTATCGGCGCGCCTGGATGATTTTCTGGGTTGTGATGCGCGCGTGTGCAATATCCTCCACGAGCGCCCAACCGATTCCGCCGCCGGAACCGGTTTCGATGAATCCGTCTTGCGGACGCGTATAGAAAGCGTATTTGCCGTCGACGAATTCGGGATGGAGCACGACATTCCGCTGTTGGGACGGGCTGACGAGATCGGGCAGACGTTCCCAGGAGAGAAAATCCCGGGTCCGGCAAATGCCGGCGGCCGCCGTGGCCGCGCTCAGGTCTTCGGGATGGGCGTCATCGTGGCGTTCGGCGCAGAAGATGCCGTAGATCCAGCCGTCCTCGTGGGCGGTCAGGCGCATATCGTAGACATTTGTCGCGGGAATGGCGGCTTCCGGCAAAGAGACAGGCCGTTCCCAAAACCGGAACCCATCGATACCGTTCGGCGATTCGGCGATGGCGAAGAACGATTTGCGATCGGCACCCTCCACGCGGACGCAGAGCAAGTATTTTCCATTCCAGCGAATGGCGCCGGCATTCATGGCGGCATTTGCCGCGATTCGTTCGCGCAACCGGGGATTGGTTGCCTCGGACAAATCGTAGCGCCATTCGATCGGGATATGGGCGGCGGTCAGCACGGGATTTTTGTAACGGCGGAAAATGCCGTTGTCGGGCACCAGCGGAAGATTCGGCTTCGAGAGCAGTTTTTCCTGTTGTCGGAAGAGGGAGAGAAGGCGGGAGCGAAAACAATCTGTCATCATTCGTCTGCGAGGGAGGAACAGGCTTCAAATCGGGCGGAAAGGAGGAAAAAGAGAGAATAAAGACTTCTCTTTTTCGATAAAAGTACCATAAATTCTTTTCTGGAGCGAGAAGAAAATAACGTGATTCTTTCGAAAAATCGAATCCATTGCATTGATTCTCGATATCGGGGAGGAAGAGAAACAAAAAGAAAGATTTTTTTTGCCCGCATTCGATTTTTCGCTTGCATTTTGTCTTGGATTCGCGTAGACTTGGAAATCGTTTTTCAAACCTAATTGGAGATTCACCTCAAAATGAAGGTGCGCAGTTCAGTTAAAAGATTGTGCGAACAGTGCAAAATCGTTCGCCGCAAGGGCATCGTGCGTGTTGTATGCACGAACCCTCGTCACAAACAAAGGCAAGGCTAAGGAGATCCGTTATGCCGAGACTCATGGGTATTGATATTCCCGACAACAAGCGGATCGAAATTTCTCTCCGCTACATCCACGGGATTGGTCCTGCCCGTTCCAAGCAGATTCTGGAGCAGACCAAGATTGACGCCGGCAAGCGTGCGAGCACGCTCACGGCAGACGAGATTCGTGCCATCATCGCCGTCATTCAAGCGAATTGGCATGTGGAAGGCGATCTTCGCCGCGAAGTGTCTCAGAACATTCGTCGTCTCGTCAGCATTGGCAGTTACCGTGGTTCGCGCCATCGCAAGGGTTTGCCTTGCCGTGGTCAGCGCACGCGTACGAATGCCCGCACCCGCAAAGGCGGCAAGCGTACGGTCGGTGCGATTCGCGACAAGGAGCAGCGCACAGCCATGAAGGCGGCGCAGGCCGGCAAGTAATCGCTTCTAAGAAGTAAGGAACAAAACAATGGCAGAAGAAAACAAAGCTCCTGTTGAAGAGGCGAAGCCCGCCGCCAACGAGCCCTCCGAGGCGATGAAGATCGTCATGGGCGACGTATTGGCGCAGCAGGCTCCGATTGTCGATGACGACAAGAAGCGCCGTGGCCGTTCGATTCCGGCCGGTGTTGCCCACATTACGGCTTCGTTCAATAATACGCAGTGCTGCATTACTGATGCGCGCGGCAATGTGATTGCCTGGAGTTCGGCCGGCAAGGTCGGCTTCAAAGGTTCGCGCAAGTCGACTGCATTTGCCGGAACGCTTGTTGCGCAGGATTGCGCGAAGGTTGCGATTGGCAAAGGCATGCATGAGGTCGAGGTTCTGGTCCAGGGTGCCGGTGCCGGACGCGAGAGCGCGGTTCGCGCGATTGCGGCTTCCGGCATGGCCGTGACTGTGATCAAGGACATCACGCCGATGCCGCACAATGGTTGTCGTCAACGCAAGAGAAGGAAGGTCTAATCCATGGCTCGTTATACTGGTCCGAAGACGAAGATTTCCCGTCGTTTCGGCGAAGCGATTTACGGTCCCGACAAAGTGTTTGACCGTCGCAATACCCCTCCGGGGCAGCATGGTCCGAAGCGTCGCAAAAAGATGACGGATTACGGCATGCAGCTTCGCGAGAAGCAGAAGGCGAAGTATGTTTACGGGATGCAGGAGCGTCAGTTCCACACATTCTATGTCCGTTGTTTGGCCAAGCGCGGCAACACGGGCGATCTTCTCCTGCAGATGTGCGAAAGCCGTCTGGACAACATTGTTTTCCGTCTGGGACTTGCACCGACTCGTCCGGCGGCCCGTCAGCTTGTGACGCATCGTCACATTGAAGTCGACGGCAAGGTTGTCAATGTTCCCTCGTACATTGTCAAGCCCGGTCAGAAGGTTGGCGTTCGCGAGCGCGACCGCAACATGGACGCCATCGTCGAGTCTCTCAAGCATCCGCGCGAGAAGGCCTACGATTGGCTGACGTTTGACGACACCGTGAAGACGGGCACGTTTACGCGCGCTCCGGAGCCTTCCGAGGTTCCCGAGACGGTGAACATGCAGACGATTGTCGAACTTTACTCCCGCTAAACGAAATACCGCCAACGAATGGCGGATTTTGTTCCCAACAAGGTCAAAATTCCTTCAACCGTCCGAGGATGGAACCGCGTGGCGGTTGCAAGGAAAGGAAAGAAGAGATCATGCCTATTAGACTCAATGATTTCCAGATGCCGAAGTACTTCACTCCGGAGTCGGCTACCAAAACTTCCCATTTTGGCCGTTACACGGCGGAGCCGTTTGAGATTGGCTATGCCCGTACGATTGGCAATTCGCTTCGTCGGGTTTTGCTCTCCTCGATTGAAGGCTATGCGATTTCCTCGGTAAAGATCGAGGGTGCGCCTCATGAATTCTGTTCAATTCCTGGTGTCAAGGAAGACGTCACTGAAATCGTTCTTTCTCTCAAGCAGGTTTTGATCAAGGCGTATACCGCTGAGCCTCAGATTGTCCACGTTCTTCGGAAAGGTCCCTGTGTCGTTACGGCCGGCGATCTGGAAGCGGAGTGCGGCAACATCGAGGTAATCAATCCGGATTTGCACATTGCAACGGTCAACGAAGAAGGAACCTTCGAGATGGAGGTCAAGATCACCAAGGGACGCGGCTATTGTCCGGCCACTTGGGATACTGACCCGAATGCTCCCGAGAATGCGGACAAGCGTCCTCGTCAGAATGAGATTGGCATTATTCCGATCGATCGCATCTATTCGCCGGTTCGTCGCGTCAATTTCGAAGTCGCCAATACCCGTGTCGGTCAGAAGACGGACTACGAGCGTTTGGTTCTCGAGGTGACAACGGACGGCCGTGTCGATCCGACGGACGCCATTTTGCATGCTGCCGACATTTTGCGGCATCATTTGGATGGCATCATCCGCAACTTGCAAGACATTACGGTTGGCGATGTTGTATCGTCGTCGGTTGTTGCGCCGCAAGGCGAGGATGCGGAAGAGCTCCGCCGCAAGCTGGCGATGAGCGTCAACGAGATCGAGCTTTCGGTCCGTTCCGCCAACTGCCTCAACAATGCGAAGATCACCACGGTCGGCGAGCTCTGCACCCGCACGCAGTCCGATATGCTCAAATTCCGTAATTTCGGCAAGAAGTCCCTCAATGAAATTGAGCAGCGTCTCAAAGAAATGGGCCTCGAGTTTGGAATGAATATTGATCCTTCGTTGCTCCCGCCCCCGTCCGATCACGAATAATTTTAAAGGTTTCCCATGCGTCACAGAAAGAATAACGTCAAATTCGGTCGCTCTTCCGCTCACCGGGAAGCGCTGATTGAGATGCTTGTCATTGGTCTGATCAAGGCCAAATCGATTCGCACCTCGGCTCGCAAGGCCAAGGTTGCCCGTCAACTTGCCGAAAAGATGGTCACGGTTGCCCGCAAGGGTGGTGTGGTTGCCTATCGTCAGGCTCTCGCGGTTCTCCGCGACGAGGATGCTGTCCATGAGCTTTTCACGGTCATTGTTCCGATGCAGGAAGGCCGCAATGGCGGTTATACCCGCATTGTCAAGCTTGGCCAGCGCTCCTCCGACGGATGCGAAATGGCAGTTTTGAGTTGGGTGAACGAGCCGGTTTCCGCCGCTGCGGCTGCCGCTCCCGCCGCACCTGCAGAAGAAGTGGCTGCACCCGCCGCTAACTAAGGAGAGTTCCGATGTCGCTACAATCTCATGATCACGTTGAACGCATCAAGCACGTTCGTCGTCCCAAGAAGACCCCGGCGGAGCGCGCCCATCGCCAGAGCGTCCAGAAGAAGCGTCTGATTGCCCTTGGATATCCGAAGGAAGAGGCCGATCGCCTTTCTCCGTTGGAGATTCGCACGAAGCTCACGCATCCGAAGAAGGTTGTGCAGGAGCTTGCCAAGCGTGCTGCGAAGGCTGCTTCTGCGCAGTAAAGAAACAACTCGTTTTCCATCTGCTATGCAAGCGGAAGCGAAGGTTGTTTCGCACGAGCCGGTGCAGGCGGGTTACCGTCTGCTCCGGCTTTCCTGTCCCGAGCTGGCCGCGCAGGCCGCTCCGGGGCAGTTTATTCATTTACGGGTTCCCGCGCTTGATCCGGGCGCCTTGCGTCGTCCTTTCTCGCTCTGTGATGTTCTCCCGGAGGAAGGAACGATTACCGTACTCTACAAGCAAGTCGGCCGTGGCACCGCTGCCATGGCAGGGTTGCGTGCCGGCGACGCGGTCGATCTCATCGGACCGCTTGGGCGCGGGTTCAAGTTGCCGGATGCAGGGGTGACGCCGCTTTTGGTCGGCGGCGGTTTTGGCGTTGCGCCGCTTTACTATCTTGCGCGCACGATTGGGCGTCCTGTCCATTTGTTTGTCGGCGGACGCACGGCGAATGACATTTTGCTGACCGATTGGTTCGAGCGGTTGGGGTATTGCGAAGTTCATGCAGCAACGAACGATGGTTCGCTCGGTGTGCAGGGACTGGTCACGCAACCTCTCGACGTTTGGCGTGCCGAGCATCCGGATACGCCGGTGGCGCTGTACGCTTGCGGGCCGGGACCGATGTTGCATGCCATTGACGATCGTGCGATAGCATGGAAGGTTCCCGGGTATATTTCATTTGACCGCAGGATGGCGTGTGGCGTCGGAGCTTGTCTCGGCTGCACGCAGAAGATTCGTGCAGGCGGGATGGTTGCCATTGCCCGCGTTTGTGCGGACGGACCTGTCTTTCGTGCGGGTCAAATCGTTTGGGAGGAAGTGTAATGGCGGCGGCGGAAGAAACGTTTGAGCCGGATTTGTCCGTTTCGCTGGGTGGTCTTGCAATGGCCAATCCGGTGACGGTTGCCTCCGGTACGTTCGGTTTTGGGCGAGAGTACGAGTCGTATCTCGATTTGCGCAAATTGGGTGCGATTACGTGCAAAGGGATTTGCCTTGAGGCTTGTCCGGGAAATCCGCAGCCTCGCATTGCGGAAGTCCGCGCCGGCATGCTCAATGCGATTGGACTTCAAGGGCCGGGCGTCAACGGCTTCCTCCGTTCCGCCGTTCCGTTTTTCCGGAAGATTGGCGTTCCTGCCATTGTCAACATTTGGGGCAAGTCTGTCGAGGAGTATGCCGAGGTTGCGCGGATTCTTTCGGATGCGGAAGGCATTTCCGCGTTGGAAATGAATGTCTCCTGTCCGAATGTAAAATTGGGCGGGCATTCCTTCGGGCATGATCCAAAGGTTCTGTCCGGCGTTGTCTCTGCGGTTCGAGCCGCGACGAAACTTCCGTTGTTCGTGAAACTTGCGCCGAATGTTTCCGATATTACGGTCTATGCCCGGTCTGCCGAAGAGGCGGGGGCGGACGGACTTTCGATTTCAAATACGATTCCGGCGATGCTCATCGATACGGAACGGCGTCGTCCATTTTTAGCCAATGTCCAAGGCGGCTTGTCGGGTCCGGCTCTCCATCCGGTGGCTGTCCGTCTGGTATGGCAGGCTGCCGCTGCGGTGAAGATTCCGATTATCGGGATGGGCGGAATTGTCGAACCGACGGATGCCATTGAATTTTTGTGCGCCGGCGCTTCTGCTGTCGCGATTGGAACGGCGAATTTTGTCGATCCGACGACGGCTTTGCGTGTTTTGGACGGCATTCGGGATTATATGATCCGGCACCGGCTCAAGACGGTACGCGAGATTTCCATTCGCGGGGAAGCGTAAAGTACGGTTTATCGCGAATTTTCACGACAGGGGGCGGGCGGAAACGCCGTCCCCATGCGCGATGCGGGGCGCGCATGAGCCGCGGACGACACCGCGGCATGCGAAACCCAGCGAGAGAGGGATGGCGGCGCGGGTGGCGAGCCGACACGGGCAATAACGCGGCATGCGAAACCCAGCGAGAGCGGGATGGCGAGGGTGCGTACTGCTGGGGTGCGCGGCTCTGCCGCGCACTCGTCGCGGATGGAAGCGCAATGAGTAAAACTCTCAGAGTAGGCGGGAGTTCCGGCAGCCAGTTGGGGCGCAGGGCCTGCGCCCGGCAAGGCCCTAAAGGGTGCGCGGCAGACACTGCGGCATGCGAAACGCCCGGCGTGTGCGGGAAGGGAAGAAAAGGAAAGGGTGAAAAACAGGTTGACAAACTGAATCGATATTCATATTCTTAAATTCAAATTCATTTGAGAGGTTTTCCATGAAAAAACATATCGTTCGCGGAATTGTTGTTTTTCTTGTCTTGCTAGGCGGTGTTGCAGCGTGGCGTGTGGCACAGCCTGCGTCTGCGGAGCAAGGGAAGCGGTTTGTATATCAAACGGTTCCGGTTGTTCGTGGCGATGTCCAATCGACGATTTCGGCTTCCGGCACGATTGAGCCGGAGGAGCTTGTCGATGTCGGTGCGCAAGTCAGCGGCAAGATTGTATCGTTTGGAACAGATACGGAAGGTACCGAAGTCGATTATTGTTCAACGGTGACGAATGGCATGGTATTGGCGAAGATTGACGATGTCACGTATCTTGCGGATCTGGATGTTGCTCGGGCTCAACTGAGCAATGCGGTTGCCACGGTTACGTCTGCGAAGGCATCGCTGGCGAAGGCGGAGGTCGATCTTTCGCATGCGAAGAAAGATTGGGACCGTGCGCAAAAGATTGGCGTAGGCATTGCGTTGTCGCAGAGCGATTATGATGCATATGAAGCGACCTACGAGAGTGCCGTGGCGGCCCGTGGCATGGCGGAGGCGTCGGTTTTGCAAGCGGATGCCGGAGTTGTCCAGGCGCGTGCATCGGTGGAGAAGGCGGAGCGCAATTTGGATTACTGCACGATTACGGCGCCGGTTGACGGGACGGTCATCGACCGGCGCGTGAATCTCGGGCAGACGGTTGTTTCGAGCATGTCGGCCTCGTCGCTCTTTTTGGTTGCAAAGGATTTGCGGCATGTCCGCATTTGGACGGCGGTCAATGAAGCGGATGTAGGGTCGCTGTATTCAGGGCAGCCGGTAACCTTCACGATCGACACCTTTCCCGGAAAGCGGTTCACGGGCGTTGTCCGCAGGGTTCGCCTCAATGCGACCATTACGTCGAATGTCGTGACCTACACGGTGGAGATTGATACCGAGAATCCAGAGCGGTTGTTGTTGCCGTATTTGACGGCGAATGTCGAGTTCATCACAGGCTCTGCCAATGGCGCGTTGGTTGTGCCGTCGCGTGCTCTCCGGTTCCGGCCTTCGGGGGCGGCGGCATCGGAAGGCGAGGCTCAGGCGCTGGTATGGCTGGCGCCCAGTCAGCCGGGCGGCAACCCGCGTCCTGTTCCGGTGCGGCTTTTGCTGAACAATGGGGCAGATGCCGCCATTGAGCCGTTGGAAAGCGGTGCGCTTGCGGAGGGAACCCATGTCGTGACGCACGAGATAGCCGTGACCTCGAAGACGCCCATCAAGGACGAAGACGGCGAGGCATCCAATCCGTTTCTGCCGAAGATGCCCAAACCGCCCCGTCACCCTCACTGATCGGGCGTATTGCACCTGTTCGGTTGATCAAAAGGAGGAGCTATGCCTGAACTTTTGGAATTGGACAACTTGGTCAAGACCTACCATTTATCCGGCGGAATCGACGTGCCGGTTCTCAAAGGCGTCAGTCTGAGCGTCGAGAAAGGGGATTTGGTTGCCTTGATGGGAGCATCCGGATCCGGAAAATCGACGCTGATGAACATTTTGGGATTTCTGGATACGCCGACCTCGGGAACCTACCGGTTTGACGGGCGGGACGTTTCGCGCCTCAGCGAGGATGAGCGGGCGGATGTCCGGGCGGCTCGCATCGGATTCGTCTTCCAGAGTTTCAATTTGCTGGCGCGCACGTCGGCGTTGCAAAATGTATTGATGCCGTTGGAGTATCATCGTGGCGTCCGTCGTCGCCGGGCCGAGGAGCGTGACCGGGCGGTGCAGTTGTTGGAAATGCTGGGTCTGGAGGGGCGGCTTGACCATACGCCCGCGCAGCTTTCCGGCGGACAGCAGCAGCGCGTTGCCATTGCGCGTTCTCTCATCAACCAACCGGACATCCTGTTTGCGGACGAGCCGACCGGCAATCTCGATTCCGTTACGACGGTGGACATTCTCCGTATGTTCCAGCGTCTGAACACGGAGCAGGGCATCACCATCGTCCTCGTCACGCACGATGCGGAGGTTTGCGATTACGCCAAACGTACGATTCACATTCGCGACGGGCTCATTGCGCCCGA
>JBJEVW010000170.1:0-3120 GCA_051884735.1 Kiritimatiellia bacterium
GCCGGGAGGCCCGACAGCCGGTGGGGCGCAGAGGCCTGCGCCCGGCAAAACCCGAGGGGGCGGGCCGGGAGGCCCGGCGGCGCCATGGATGGCGCCGCACAAGCGATGAGCGCGGCTTCCTGCCGCGCATGAGCCGTGGCGGCCGGGAGGCCCGTGGGGCGGGGGGCGCAGAGGCCTGCGCCCGGCAAAACCCGAGGGGGCGGGCCGGGAGGCCCGGCGGCGCCATGGATGGCGCCGCACAAGCGATGAGCGCGGCTTCCTGCCGCGCATGAGCCGTGGCGGCCGGGAGGCCCGTGGGGCGGGGGGGCGCAGAGGCCTGCGCCCGGCAAAACCCGAAAACGGGGTGGGAGGGGGGATTATGCCTGGGTAGGGGGTGTGGCGAGGGCGGCAATGATATAGGGAGGGACGCGGATGGGGCGGTGGGTACGGATATCGCAGACGGCGTGGATGGTATAGCCATGGGCGAGGAGTTCTTCGCCGCGGAGGACGGCGCAGGCGATTTTCACCCGGACACCGCGGGCTTCTTCCACCCAAGCGGCGATGGTGAGCAGATCGTCGTAGCGAGCGGGGGCTTGGTAGTTGACATGGCTTTCGATGACGGGAAGCATGGCGCCGCCGTTTTTTTCCATTTGGTCGTAGGTGAAGCCGGTGGAACGCATCAGTTCATTGCGGGCGCGTTCGAACAAAGTGAGGTAATTGCCGTAATAGACGACGCCCATTTGGTCGGTATCCGCGTAGGGGACGCGGTAGGAGATAGAGATGGCGCGGGCAGGAATATCGGAACATTTCATGGCGGGACTGGGGGGATCAGAGGGTAAAGAAAGAGTCGATTTTCAGGTGTGTGGGCGATAGGGGGCGGCGCTGTCGTTTGAGGGGTTCTGCGATGATGGTACAGAGGGTATCCGGCTCGATGGCGAAGAAGGCATCGCTGAACGTGTAGCCGGGGTGGGAGAGGCGGACGGCGAAGGCGGGGGCTGTCGTGGAGAGGGTTATTTTGCTGCGGAGGGATGGTGCGCCGTCGTTACCGGGAAGCGATTCGATGTCGACGGAAAATTGCGGATTTTGCAGAAGGAGATCTTTTGGCGGGGCGAAGAGGAGGTGTCGGCGTGCGAGGAAGTGGGCGGAAGGGGTATGGACGGAGAGCCAGAGCACGAGGTTTTCGGGGCGGTAGTGCACCAGGAACGAGGTGAAATCCGGAAGGGGGAGGCGGGTATTTTCGAAGGGGCCGATTCGCCGGAGGGGGACGGTATCCTGGGCGATGGTTGCGCCCTCCAGAGTGGTCAGGCGCCAGACCAGTTTGGCATCGCAGAGGGGGAGCGGCGATTCGTGCGCAAAGACAGCTTGAGTCCCGGAAGCGGCATCGAAGCGAGCGAAGATGGCATTGGTGGCGAAGGAGCGTCTTGCCTCGTATTGAAGGGCTTTTGGAGAGCCATTGGCATCGATGGAGGCTTGATCGGCGGCGGGCCAGAGGGAGACATACGGCTCCCAAAGCAGACCGGACGGTCGGGAGGGGGCCAAGCGTGCGGAAGCGATTCGCCGGTAGAGTTCATCGGCTTGCGCGATTTGCGAAAGGGCGAGCCAATCTTCCCGGGAATCGGGGAGCGGGTATTGCGCCAGAAGCGAGGCAAAGAGGGCGGGGGCGCCGCCACGCAAGGAGAAGCGTTCCTCGAGGGAGGCGGCGTTGAGATGGGGAATGCCATTCGGGAAATCGGCTGCGAGGGTTTCCGGGGCCGGGAGGCTCACGATGGAGCGGCAGATTTGGAGGCCGGCATCTTCGTCCGGCTCGGTCAGCACGGCATCCGGGACGCAGGTGCGCGAGAGAAATGCGGGCACATACTCGTCGTCGCCGATTTCCGATTCGGTTGGGGAAGCGGCCTTTTCGAAGGCGGATGGAGGCTGGGTGGCGGCATCGCCGAGGGAGCGGGTTCCGAGGACAAGGATACCGGCCTCATCGCAGCGTTTCCAGAAATGATCGGGAGGCAAGGGGGCGTCTTCGGAGAGGCGAAAAACGTTGAAATGGGCCAGACGGGCCTCGTTGACGAGGCTATCAATGACGGCATTGCGTTTTGCAGCCGGGGTAGAAAGGGGAAGTCCGGCCCAGACGGCGCCTTTGAGAAAGACGGGAATACCATTGCAGAGCACCTGAGCGGCGTGGCCGTTTGCGGCGGGCGAGCAGGTGAGTGTGCGAAGCCCGATTGGATGGATTGCGGTATCGAGAATACCGCCCGAGGTTTTGCGAAGAATGGCTTCGACCGTATAGAGAGGTTGTGCTCCGAGTCCGGAGAGGAACCAACGTTGCGGATGGGGGATTGGAACATCGGCGTGGAATTGTCCGTTGTGGGGTTCCGGAAAGCAGGCGGGCAGTTCGGCGATGAGGACGCCCTGCGGGTCGCGGATACGGAACAGGAGGACAAGGGGTTCCGGGGATTGGGCGTCGTCCGTTTCGGCGGATTCGATCCAACCGCCGACAAAGAGATGAATGGGGCCGGAGGCGGGATGTTGTTGGCTGAAACCGATTTCGGTGATACGCGCCTCGCTCCAGGCGCGAAGGCGGATATCGCCCGGAACACCGGTGGTTGCGGCGTGTGGCGGCGTATAGGGGCGGCTTGACTGCGGACGATTTTGGACGGGGATAAAGCGGATGCAGATTTCGTTTTGGCCGGGACGCAGAAGCGATCGCACATCGGAGCGATAGGGGCGGTAGGCGTTATCGGTACGAAGGATGGGGACCCCATTGATTTCGACGATGGTTCTGGTATCGATGGAGGTGCATTCGAGGTCGACAAAATCGTCTTTCAGAAAGTTTTGGGAAACAGAGAAGGAGCGAGAAAGATGCCATGCGGTTTCTGCGATACGGACAGGAGTGTTCGCGGAATGGAGTCCCTCGGCGAGGAGGCCCGGCACGGGACAATCCACGGGAGGTGCGGAAGCGTCTGCGGGGCGGAGTTGCCAGGAGCCGTTGAGGGAGAGAAGCTGCATGGAAGGAGAAACGAAAGGAGAAAAAAGATGGATGTTCGCGAGCGATTCTACAGGAAAACAGCGTGCGATGCCAGTTGGGCGGGGCCGGGGGGCGCATCTCCGTTTCCGGCCATCCCCCTGCCCCCTGAACCTCCCAAGGGG
>JBJEVW010000171.1:0-3103 GCA_051884735.1 Kiritimatiellia bacterium
TCCATGCCAGTATAGCTCAGTTGGTAGAGCAGCGCATTCGTAATGCGCGGGTCGGTGGTCCGAGTCCACTTGCTGGCTCCACCTCTTTCAAAACCGTTCGATTCCAAATCGGACGGTTTTTTCTTTTTCTCCCGGCTCACGCGCGCCTTCGGTTTGGCGCACAAGCGTGTTCCCTTATTCGGCTGGACTTTTTTCAGCGATTTCGTAGGCAAGTACCGGCTCGCCGGAAATTTGGCTCCATGTTTGCATGCGGAACGCAAGCCTCCCCTCCTTGACGGTCGAGGCGATCTTGCCGATGCGACGCCCGGCGAGATCGACCGCATACACCTCGAACCGGTCCGCCTCATCGAGCGCAAGCGAAACCTTCGCACTGCCGTCCTTCACGAGATACGGCGTCGTCCCCTGCACAAGTGCCGTCCGGCGCGTTTCATCCAGATAGGTCATGCCCGTATTCTGGAGATCGGTAAGATGCGTCACGAGTATGCGGCGGGATGAACCAAGCGGCTTTTCATCGACCGAAATGGCGGCAATGGTCGCTTCTTCGTCCGCTTCTGCACGCAAAACACCCGAGGCGACCGTTGCTTCCGTCCCGCCCCGAAGGTGGAGGAGCGCCGTCCGCGGCGAATCGATCGCGCATGTGAGGCGATCGGTGTCGACGGAAATCGTTTTCTCCGGCGTCGCCACCGTCCCCGCATACGCGCCCGGCTCCTCGAACGGGAGGGTCCGGGCGCCAAAACGCGTCCCGACTCGCGCACCAAATGCCCCGCGATGCAACGCCGCAAGCCCCGGATTGCGCCCGTTGCGCCCGCGAAGCGTCCCGACATCCGCCTCAAGCGCTCGCTCCTCGCGCGCAACCGCCAAATCACCCCGCAGGAAGAAGGCGACAACCGCCCGATCCGCCAAAAGCGCAAGCGGATCCTGCGCCACAAAGAAGAATTTCACCGGATGCTCCTTCAAGACATTCTCCGCATTGTTGGCCCACGAAAAACGCCACATCGCATCCCAGTCTTGATAGCCGGCAAGGGCGCCAATCAACGAAACGCCGGACGCACGCCACCGGTTGGGACTGCAATAGTTGAACTCCGACACCACAAAGGGTTTTCCGAATACACGCGTCCCGGCAACGTGCGTCCAGTCCTCGACGCCTTCCGCCGTCATCGGATTGCGGTGCGCCGTCTCGCTCGGATAGTTGAACGACGAGGCGCCAAACCCGACCGGATGGTCAATGTAAAAGTGGATGTCGACATAATCCATGTCCGCCCGGACACTGTGCAAAAACCGGTTTTCCTGATACGTGCTGTTCATGTCCGCAACCGGAATCTTCCAGCCAAGCTCGCGCTCGAGATCGCGGCGCGCACGAGCCACAAAGGCCGCCAATTGGTCGGATACGAATTCGCGCGCATGGAGCGAACGCGGAAATCCCTGCCGCGCAAATCCCGCCGGAATCTCAATCGTCCCTTTCTTCGGATCTTCGTCTTTTCCAATCGTTCCAAATGCTTCTTTTAGGGCTTCGGCCGTCGGATACTTCGTAGCCAGCCATTCGTTCCACTTCCGCTTCCACCCCGCACTGTTGCGGATGACGTCGCTCGTGTAGTCCGGTTCGTTGACAAGCGAGAGGCAAATCCAGGCCGGATCGTCACAGACGCGTTTCCCCGTGTAGGGATTGACCGAACCGAACACTTCTTTCGTCCATTTCATGAAATCGCGATACGCGCCTTCATCGCCCGGCACAAGTGCCTTGTATTCGCCAAAGGAAATCTCTCCCTCTGCCGTGCGCCCGATCTGCTTCCAGGACGCTTTGCGGAAAACATACAGGTCGCTCGTGAGATAAATGCCGCGCTTCGAACAGGCCGCAACCAAATAGTGGAACCGGTCGACCGCTGTCTTGTTCCAGTTGTACCCCGTGCTCTGGTACGGCTCGACCAGATTCGGCTCGTAATGGTGGATGCGGATGGCATTGTAGCCAAGGCGGCAAAACCGGTCGAGCATCCGGTCCGTCGCTTCGTGTTCCATGTACAGCGCATCAAAGCATAGGTTCATGCCATAAAAACGAATCGCTTTCGCAGGCTCGCTTTCAAAGGCAAAATGCCCGTCCGCATTGACGATGACGCGCCCCTTCTCGCCACAACGGGTTCCCGTCGGACGAAATCCGGAAAAGTCCAGAACGGACCCGGCTTCCGTCTCAAACACATTGCGCAGGGGTCTCCACCCCCCGCCGGCTTCCATCCGCAGCGGCGCAACCGCACGAAACGACGCCGCTTCCGCCGCATAGAGCCCGCAGCCGATTTCGCGTCTCTCGCCGGACGCCCCCGCCCCGCTGCCAATGCGAACATGAATCTCGCCGCCGCCACGATCGTACATGCGCATGGAAACGTCATGGCGAAACCAGGCATTCACAATCGGAACGCCGTCAATGTACAGCCGCAAATCACGATAAATGCCGGATTTGAGCAAATTCCGCGAATGGCCCGACTCCTGCCCGGCACGCCACTTGAACCGCCCGCCGTATTTCGCCGGCACGACACACTCGAGTGCCGTCTCGAACGGACCGTTCCGCACGTCAAACGTCCAAGTGGCTTGTACGCCATTCGTAACCCCTTCCTTGATGGCCGGCGAAAACTTCGCCGCACCGGACGCCTCCAGTCCAAAACTTTCATAGCGGAAGGTCGGCGAAAGCGGTTCCGGCTCCCCCGTCGGAACCGGAAAGGCCCGCCACCAGTCCGATCGCGATGCAATCGGACGCAACCGCAGCGATACGTCGCCACGCGTCACCGTAACACTCCCGTCCGCCATCGCGGCAAAGTCAAATGCCTCATCCGACCCGTAAACAAGCGCCCCCATGCAGAGCAACGCCGCCATGCAAAACAATCGTACTCGACCCGTCATATTTGTTTGTTTCCCCGAAAGTGCTGTCTCATGATTGCCTGTCGCCATCGACGAAAAGACATCCGCGAACGCCCATTTTGTATCATTTCTCAATCCTTGTGTAAAGCAACCCCTCCCGCCTCCTCGGGTTTTGCCGGGCGCAGGATCTGCCCCCGTTGGCCGCCGGCCCCACTTGCCCCAAGTGCACGAATTTTGTAGAATCGGTTAGTTATTTTCT